>JAQGMX010000151.1 GCA_028292145.1 Variovorax sp. | reverse complement strand
ATTCAGCGCGCGCTCCGGCGTCATGACGCCGATGCCAACCGTCCGTTGCTTCCAGATGCGGTTGTCGGTCAGGAGCGTATGGTATTCCTCCATGTGCTTCACGAAACGCTTCGTGAAGTCGTCGATGAAGTCCAGCACCGAACCCTGACGGTTCTCGTTCATCCGCGCCAGCGCCTTGGCGTTCTTGATCTTGCTGACCTTGTACTGCGGCATCGAATCCGGCAGGTCGCGGTAGACGCCGCCCGGACGGAAATACGCCGCATGCATGCGCGCACCCGAAACCGCTTCATACACGTCGAACAGGTCCTCGCGCTCGCGGAACGCATAGATCAGGATCGTCGAACTCCCGCAGTCGTTGCCGTGCGAACCGAGCCACATCAGGTGGTTCAGCAGGCGCGTGATCTCGGCAAACATCACCCGGATGTACTGCGCACGGATCGGCACTTCGAGGCCCAGCAGCTTTTCGATCGCCAGGCAGTAGGCGTGCTCGTTGCTCATCATCGACACGTAGTCGAGACGGTCCATGTACGGCAGCGACTGGATGTACGTCTTCCCTTCGGCCAGCTTTTCGGTGGCGCGATGCAGCAATCCGATGTGCGGATCCGCGCGCTGGACGACTTCGCCGTCCAGTTCGAGCACGAGGCGCAGCACGCCGTGGGCGGCAGGATGCTGCGGCCCGAAATTGAGCGTGTAATTCTTGATTTCAGCCATGTCTTTTACTCAGGCGCTCAGGCGCAGTCAGCGACGAACATGCAACGCATCACTTCAGGCCACCGTAGTTTTCTTCTCGGATGATCCGGGGCGTGACTTCACGCGGCTCGATGGTCACCGGCTGATACACCACGCGCTTCAGGTCCTGGTCGTAGCGCATCTCGACGTGCCCGGACAGCGGGAAGTCCTTGCGGAACGGATGACCGATGAAGCCGTAATCGGTCAGGATGCGGCGCAGGTCTTCGTGACCTTCGAAAACGATGCCGTAAAGATCGAATGCCTCGCGCTCGAACCAGTTGGCCGAACTCCAGAGGTGCATGACCGACGGAAGAACCGGAAAGTCGTCTTCGGGACAGAAAGCCTTGACGCGCACGCGCTGGTTGAGACTGACCGACAGCAGATGGGACACGGCGCAATAACGTGGGCCTTCCCACTCGCTGTCGCGGTACGCGGAATAGTCGACGCCGCAGATGTCGATCAGCTGCTCGAACTTGCATTCGGGCGCGTCGCGCAGGATCTGCATGGCCGCCAGGTAGTTGGAAGCCTTCACCGTGACCGTGACCTCGCCAAGCGCAAGCGAAATGCTCTTGACCTTGTCGCCGAGCGCCAGCGTGAGGGTGTCCTTCAGGACGGCGGGATCGATCGCAAAAACTGTCATGAATGATCTGTCCCGTTCAAGCGCGAGCGATGGTGTTGGTGCGGCGAACCTTCTGCTGCAGCTGGATGATCCCGTAGATCAAGGCTTCGGCGGTCGGCGGGCAGCCCGGCACGTACACATCGACCGGCACGATGCGGTCGCAACCGCGCACGACCGAATAGCTGTAGTGATAGTAGCCACCGCCGTTGGCGCACGAGCCCATCGACAGCACCCATCGCGGCTCCGCCATCTGGTCATAGACCTTGCGCAGCGCAGGGGCCATCTTGTTGCACAGCGTGCCTGCGACGATCATCAGGTCTGACTGACGTGGGCTGGCGCGAAAAACCTCGGCGCCGAAGCGGCCGATGTCGTAGCGCGCGGCTGCGGCATGCATCATTTCGACCGCGCAGCAGGCCAGACCGAAGGTCATGGGCCATAGCGAACCGGTCTTTGCCCAATTCACCACCGAGTCGTAAGACGTGGTGACGAAGCCTTCTTTGAAAACGCCTTCAATGGCCATGGCTGTACCTTGTTGCCGGCTTGCGGCTATTCCCAGTCAAGTGCGCCCTTTTTCCATTCGTAGGCAAAGCCCACGACGAGGATCGCTAGGAAGATTACGACTGCCCAGAAACCGGTTGCACCGACTTCCTTGAGCGCAACGGCCCACGGAAAGAGGAAAGCGATTTCGAGGTCGAAAAGTATGAACAGGATGGCGACAAGGTAGTAGCGCACATCGAACTGCATGCGGGCATTTTCGAAAGCTTCGAAGCCGCATTCATAAGGGGAGTTTTTAGCCGCATCGGGCCGATTCGGGCCAAGAATGTAGCCCAGCACCTGAGGTGCGATACCGACTGCAATACCGACCAGGATGAACAGCAGGACGGGAAGGTAGGAATCGAGGTTCATCAGGGGGTTCTATCACCGCTTGACATCGACGGAAAGCAACTTCGTTGTTGCTCACCGTCGATGAGATTTGGTGCGGTCGGCGAGACTCGAACTCGCACAGCTTTCGCCACTACCCCCTCAAGATAGCGTGTCTACCAATTTCACCACGACCGCGGTTTTTTGCCCGGATGGCATGAGGAACCCATAAGGGTTTTGGCTTTCCGGTGCAGCTTTAGAGTTTACCCTGAAATGCAGCCGTTTCTCTTCGCGACTGCACGGATTCGTACAGATTATTTAGTCGGAATCTGTGCCGCACCGGATGCAGGCACAGCCGGCGCCGTCGGCACCGACGTCGAGGGGATGGCCGCACCCGAAGCCGCAGGTGCCGGAACGGCGACCGGCGCGGTGATCGCCGCTCGCTCGAGCAGGCTGTTGCCGCCAGCGGGCTGCGCATGGCTGAAATACGCCAGCAGCAGCGTCGTCACAAAAAACACCGCCGCCAGAACCGCCGTCGTGCGCGAAAGGAAATTGGCACTGCCGCTCGCGCCGAACAGGCTGCCCGCGCTGCCGCTACCAAAGGCCGCGCCCATGTCGGCACCCTTGCCGTGCTGGACGAGGATCAGGCCGATCATCGTCAGCGCCGTCAGCATCTGCACGCCGACCAGAATATTGAGAACCACGTTCATTGTTACTAACTCCTAGATGAGACAGCCGGACGCTCAACGCGCCGCGGCAATGATTTGCAGAAAATCGGGCGCTTTGAGCGACGCGCCACCGATCAGACCGCCATCGATGTCGGGCTGCTGCAGCAATTCGGCTGCGTTGGCGGCGTTCATGCTGCCGCCGTAAATGATGCGGATGCCGGCCGCGTGCTCGCTTGCTGCATGGTGCAACTGCGCACGCAGCAAGGCATGGACGGCCTGCGCCTGTCCAGGCGACGCGGTCTTGCCGGTGCCGATGGCCCAGACGGGTTCGTAAGCGACGACGATTTCGCTGATGCAATGGCCGTTGACGTGGATGACCGCAGCCAACTGGCGTTTCACCACTTCCTCGGTCTGCCCCGATTCACGCTCAGCCAATGTCTCGCCCACGCATACGATCGGCGTGATGCCGGCCGCGAGCGCTGCCGCCGCTTTCGAAGCGACGACTTCATCGGTTTCGCCGTGGTACTGCCGACGCTCAGAGTGTCCGACGATCGCAA
>JAQGMX010000147.1 GCA_028292145.1 Variovorax sp. | reverse complement strand
TATTCCTTGCCGTCGTACCAGAAGGCCGTCCACCATTCGCGCGGCGCCTTGAAGCCCCAGGTGAAGAAGCTGTACCACGGCACTTCGCGCAGCCGTCCGCGCAGCGCCAGCACGCTGATGTAGGCATTTGGACCCCATTCGGGCTTGACGGTCAGCGACACCGTCGGGTCCTGGCCGTTCAGTTGCACGACCTGCGTCTCGATCACGCCTTCGCGCTCCACCGAAACCAGCGCCGTCGAGAAGCGGAACGGGCTGCGCACCTGGAACTTCGCGACTTCGCCGGGTTGGTAATTCTTCTTCTCGGGCAGCACGTCGATGCGGTCGTGGTCTTCGCCGCCGAACCAGAGTTCGCCCTGTTTCGTGACGTAGACCGCGCTGGCGGCCTTGCTTTCGCGGCCCGCCTCGTCGGTGGCGGTGGCGATCAGTTCGACCTGGCCGGCTTCCTTCAGGTCGGTTTCGCACTGCAGGAGGCCGCGTGCATCGCTGGTGCCGCTGCAGACGCCGCCGAGCGGCTTCACGTCGGTCTTGTTGTCGTAGGTGTAGAAGCCGCCGACCATCCGCTTCCGGCTGGTCGTCGTGATGCGCGCCACGGCATCGACCCGGAGCTTGACGCCGGCCAGCGGCTTGCCTGCGAGGTCGAGCGCCAACGCCTGGAACCGGAGCTTCCTGTCCGTCGACACCCAGCCTTCGGTCTTGAGTCCGGCAACGACTGCGGCAGGCCAGAGTGTCTGGGTGTTGCGAAGGGTCTGGACCTCGCCGTTCGGGTCCGCATAGGTCGCTTCAAGCAGCAATTCGCGCGGCGCGGCAGGTGTTTGAAGCGTCGGAAAAATATTTTCGATTGTGATCTTGCCTGCGCCGTTGCGATCGAGCGTGACGGCTAGCTTGTCGGCAATGACGCGGGTGTCGGTCGATGCCGATGCCTCCTCGTCGCCGCCGGACGACGCGGCGCCACCGCTGTCCACCCGCGGTGGCGAAAAGGCGAAGCCGTCGTAGTCCGCGAAGTCCAGCACCCTGCCGCGCACCATCGCCGATACCCGCACCGGCAGATTCGCCGCGCCGCCACCGGCCACGTAGTTGATCTGCACGTCGGTCGGAATCGTGGTCACGGCCACCAGCGCCTGCTTGTCGGCCGGCGCGATGCGACCTTCGAAGACCGGCAGGCGGAATTCCTCGACGCGGAAGCTGCCCGTGTCGTAGCTGCGTCCGCTGTCTTCGCCGCTTTTGCTGTCGCGCAATGCGACCTGGTACGCACCGAGCTTGGCGGCCGGCGGAATCGCGAAGGTGTCGACGGCGCTTTGTCCGCCCGTCGCCGTCTTGCGCCAGCGGATCGGCTGCGAGAACTGCTGGCCGCTGCCGGTGTGGGTGATGACGAGCGTGTCGGGCGGGATGTCGGCGAGCCCGAATCCCTTGCGCGTCAGGGTGCGGAAAAGATGCTTCATCGACACCGTTTCGCCGGCCCGCAGCAGCGTGCGGTCGAACACGGTGTGCGCGGCGCGGTCGGGCTCGGCGTCGAGGCTGGTCGGCACGTTGAAGCGCCACGGTTCGATGCCGCGCTGCCAGTCGCTCCACGTGAAAGCGAGGTCTTCGACCGGCTTGGCGTCCTTGTCGGTGCCCGCGTCCTTGCCGGTGAGGGTGGCGCGGGCGCTGACGAAGTAGGCGTCGCTGCTGTAGTCGCGGTCCATGTCGTCCGCTTCGTTCGACGCTCCGCCGGCGCAGCTCGGCGCGTTCGGCGCGATGCCGGTCAGCGTTGCGATGCCTCTCGCATCCGTCGTGCCGCGCGCGACTTCCCGGCCGCGACAGTCCGACACGCGCACCGCGGCGTTCGGCACCACCGTACCCCGGTCGAGCGTCGTCACCCAGGCCAGCGCGTTCTCGCGCCCGAGCTTGAAATGCACCGCCAGATTGGTCGCCAGCGCGGTCGTGCGCACGTACATCGTGCGGTCGGCACCGTAGCGCTCGTCCAGCAGCGCATCGCCGAGCTTCTGCGAAGCGATCTCCAGCACGTGGAAACCCGGCGTCAGCGGCACGCCAATGACTTCGAACGGCCGCGTGTCGCCGTCGACGGACGGCTTGGGCATGTCGAGCGTCTTCACATCCGGCTGGCCGCCGAGCAACGACAGCATGCGCGTCTGCACGCGGTCGCGGTCGTCCTTGTCGATCACCTTCGGCAGCGCATTCTTCACATCGCGTGCGGCAGTCTTCCGGTCGACCGTGCTGCTGTTGTCGTAGCGGCGAATCTTTCGAAACCACGCGATGATTTCCGCGTCGGACTTCGGATTCAGATCGCTGACTTTCCCGGGCGTGAAGGCCTGCACCTGCAGCGCCGGCTCCACGCGTCGCACCGTGACCGGCATCATCGCCACGCCGCCGGGCTCGGCCAGCCGCTCGATCACGCCGAAGGGCGAAGCCGCGAACTTGGCCAGCGCCGGCATCGCGCCGGTGGCGACGGTCAGCGGAAAACTCTCGGGCGCGGCCAGCGGACGGCCGGACGCATCCTGGAAGCGGGCGGGCAACGCGATGTTGAACTTCGTCTGTTCCGCGAATGGCGGTGCGAAGGTCAGCGAATCGATGACGGCGTCATCGCTGCCGGCATCGGCCGCGTCGAGTGCCGGTGTAAGCGTCTTTCCGCCGCCCTCGATCCGGATCTGCGCCGCCAGTTTGCGCACGACCGGCGCGTTGAAGCGCAATTCCATCGGTCGCAGCGGCAGGCAAGCCGCCTGCGCGTTCTCGCGCTCGCAGTTGAAAGACACGGCGAACGGCTCGCGCACGTCGTACGTGAAGCGTTTCTCGGTGCTGTTGGCGACACCCGACGGCGTCGCGACGCCCTTGCCGTAGACCAGCTGGACGCGGCTGCCGGCGGTCAGCGTGCGGTTGCATTGCAGCGTCGCGAAATTGAGCGGATCGGCGCTCGCGGCTTTGTCGCGGCCCACCGCCTTGAGCAGCGCATCGCGCTCGGCGCCTTCGATCGCCCGGACCGGAATCCGCTCGCCGATGCCGTCGGCCGCGCACCAGACGTTGTCGCGAACGCTGGCGATCGTGGCCGGACCGTTGAGTTCGAGTACGAAAGACTGCTGCTCGTCGATGCGCCCGCCGCCCGGCCGGATGCTGCGGATATACGGGCCGCCGGTGCTGAACTGCTGCCGATCCGGCGCTTTCAACTCTTCACCGGCGGGCGATTGGAAGCCCGGCACGCGGTCGACGGTGCAGCGCACACCGGGCGGGAGATCGTTCTCGAAGTCGAAGACCCACTGTTTTTCGCCGGTCCAGCGAGCGGTTCCCTTGCCGGCTTTCGTGTCGTTGCAGGCGACGGCGAACGGCGCCGGCGCCTTGGGATCGCCGAAATCCACTGCGGGCCGCTCGAACTTGGCGACGACCTGCCGGACCCGCGAAACCTCGCCTTGCGGCGTCAAGCCGACGAGTTGCAGCGCTGCGGCATCGAGGCCGAACAAGGCCAGGAGGAGTCCCTGTAGGACACATATTCTTTTCGTCGTAGTCAAGCGTGTCCCCTTATGTCCCCTTGGAAGAGCAGCGTAGCGCATGTACGAGGCTTCGCCTCTCGATGCCGGCCCGTTCGCTCCACTATGATCGCGCGCTATGAAAGTGTTGTTGAGCCACCCTGCGGGCAATCAAAACGTACGGGCCATGCTCGACGCCCTGACCCGTGCCGATCTGCTGGCGCGCTTCGCGACGACCGTCGCAGCCGACGAGAAGAGTCTCTTCACGCAGCTGATGCCGGCCGGCATGCGTCGCGAATGGCTGCGCCGCCGCTTCGATCTGCCGCGCGAGAAGATGCTCCAGCACCCCTGGCGAGAGTTGACGCGTGTGGCCTGCAAGGCCGTCGGATGGAAGTCCGCCATGCATCACGAGTCCGGCTTCGCTTCTGCCGATGCGATTTTTCAAGACTTCGACCGTTTCGTCGGCCGCTCGCTACGCGGCGTGAATTCGCGCGAGCCGCTGGGGGCCGTGTATGCCTACGAAGACAGCGCGCTCAACACGTTTCGCGCAGCGAAGGCGCTCGGCATCAAGCGCATCTACGACCTGCCGATCGCCTACTGGTCCCTTGGCCGCGACCTGATGCAGGAAGAGGGCGAACGGCTGCCCGCGTGGGCGCCGACGCTCGGCGGCGGGTTGATGGATTCCCATGAAAAGCACGACCGCAAGACCCAGGAACTGGAAGAAGCCGACCTCGTGGTCGTCGCCAGCCAGTTCGTTCGCGACTCCCTGCCGCCGTCGGCTGCCCATAAGGCGTGCGTGATGTCGCCTTTCGGCACGCCGCCGCGGTGGAACGGCGGCTGGTCCGACGCGGCGCTCGATCCTTCGCGTCCGCTGCGGGTCCTTTTCGCCGGCTCGATGGGCCAGCGCAAGGGCCTGGGCGATCTGATGCAGGCCATGAACATGCTCAAGGGCGAGAACATCGAGCTGATCGCCCTCGGTTCGATGATGGCCGAGCCTGAGTTCTACCTGAGCCAGTACGCCGGCCTCAAGCACGAAAAGAGCCGTCCGCATGCCGAGGTGCTCTCGCTGATGCGCAGCTGCGACGTGTTCTGCCTGCCGTCGATCGTCGAAGGCCGCGCGCTGGTCATGCAGGAAGCCATGAGCCAGGGCCTGCCGGTCGTCATCACGCCGAATACCGGCGGCGCCGATCTGGTCATCGAAGGCCGAACCGGTTTCCTGGTGCCGATCCGTTCGCCCGAGAAGATCGCCGAAAAGCTCGCCTGGCTGAACCAGCATCGCCCGGAACTGGTCGCCATGAAGGAGCAGGCGGCGCACCACGCGGCCGGTTATTCCTGGAAAGCCTACGGCGACACCGTCGTCGACGCGATCCGTCCCCTGCTCCGAAGCGCGGCTCTGGCCGGCGCTGCCTCGCTGCAACGCTGACGAATGGCGGCGGCGACTTCCCCTGCGCCGGCCTCACAGCGTTACTGGGAAATCGATGCCCTGCGCGGGCTGATGCTCGTGCTGATGACGGTCACGCATCTGCCGACCCGTCTCACCGATCCGCTGGGCCAGCCGTTCGGCTTCGTCTCGGCTGCCGAAGGTTTCGTGCTGCTTTCGGCTTTCATGTCGGGGCTCGTCTACAGCCGCGTGGGTTATCGGCAAGGCGTGGATGCGATGCGCAGCGCGTTCATGCAGCGGGCGCTCAAGATCTACATGGCGCAGGCGGCAACGCTGTTGTTCCTGTTCACGTTCATCGCGGCGGTGGGCATCCGCATCGACCAGCCGGCGGTCAAGGACCTGATGTCGTTCTACCTCGTGCAGCCGCGTGACGGTTTCCTGTTCGGGCTGCTGCTGGTCTACGAGCCGGCGCTGCTGGACATCCTGCCGATGTACATCTTCTTCATGCTGCTGAGCCCGTGGGTGCTGGCTTTCGCGCTGCGCAACGGCTGGTTGGCCATCGCGTTGACGAGCACTGCGGTCTGGGCCGCGGCGCAGTTCGGGCTCAGCGAGTGGCTTTATCGAATCGCCGCCGACTGGACCGGTTTGCGTGTGCCTTTCCACGAGATGGGCGCTTTCAACGCCTATGCCTGGCAGTTTCTCTGGTTCATGGGCCTCTGGCTGGGCGCGAGCCGCAACGCGCCCGACGCGCAACCGCTGAAGATTCCGACCTGGCTACTGGCGGTGGCGACCGCGGTGGCTCTTTACGGGCTCTACTGGCGCCACCACGGACCCAACGGGCAGGCGGCTTTCGGTGCCAACGACCAGTTGAACATGCTGTTCGACAAGTGGCAGCTGGGCCCGCTGCGTATCGTCAATCTGGCGGCGCTGGGCATCGTGGCAATCGGTTTCGGACCGGCGCTGGCACGTCGATTGCCACGCTTTCACGGGCTGGAAGCGATGGGATCGGCCTCGCTGCCGGTGTTTTGCGCCCATCTGGTGGCGGTGCTGATGGTGCTGGCGTTCTTCGGCAGCAGCCAGACCGCCCGGCCCTGGTGGGGAGACGCCGTCTTGCTGGCGGTGGTTTTCGCCGGGCTCTATGCGGTGGCGCGCGCCACGTTGTGGGTCGACAGGCGCAAAGCCGCAGCGGAGGCGCGGCTCAAGGCCTCCTGACGGGCGAGGCCGGCGGCGCGACCGCAGGAATCAAGGCCGGCGTGGCGACCGTTTCCGTCGCCGTCAGCACCGGAACCGTCGTCGAGACGCCGGCCAACGCCCGGCCTTCCATCACGTGCGACGAAATCACCGACTGCCACAGGCGGTAACCCGTTTCGTTCATGTGCAGCTTGTCGGCAAGGAAAAGCTCCTGACGCGGGCGACCGTCGGCGCCCAGCATCGGCGTGAAGATGTCGATGTATTCGCTGTTGCCGAGCGTGCGGATGTAGGCGGCGATGATGTTGTTGGTTTCGCGGATCTTCGGTAGCAGCGATTCGCGCGACGGGCTGGGCTTGACTGAGATATAGCTGATGCGCGTGTCCGGCAGCGCGGCACGCACGGTGGATGCGAAATGCGCGAAGCTTTCCATCACTTGCAGTGGCGTCCGGCCCTCGGCCAGATCGTTGTCGCCGGCATACACCAGAACATGGCGTGGCTTGTAGCGCGTGACCAGTTCGCCGGTGAAAAGGCTGCAGTCCGCCATCGTCGAACCGCCGAAACCGCGGTTGATCACCACCGGCAGCTGGCGGAAATCCTGTGCCAAGTGCGTCCAGAAGCGGATCGTCGAGCTGCCGACGAACAGGACGCCGTCGGTGCCCGGCGCGAGCGTCTTGTCCGCATCGGCAAAAGCCGAAAGCGAGCTTTTCCAGCGCGTGACGGCGGCAACGTATTCGGGCGAGGGTGACGGCAAGGGCGAATCGACCAGACGCGGAGCCGGCAGCGCCGAGGCTGTGACGACCGGTGCCGGGAGCCGCTCGGCATGGACGGAAAATCCCGTGGCGCCCATGCAAAGGATGCAAACGGCAGCGATTTCGAAGCGGAAGGAGCGAAGATCTTTCATGGACGGCATGAAGTCGGAAACGTTCTTGGAGCGGATCGCGTTGGCAAGTTCCGGCTTTTTATCGCTTTTTAGAGCATTTTCTCGATCAGCGCACCCTTGAACAGCACCGGACCGGTCGGTCCGCGCTCGCTCGGCACCCCACCCTTGGGCTCCAGGCTGATCGCCAGCGTCGGCACCGCGCGCACGTCGGCTTCCGAAGCCGTCAGCCGCAGCGCAGGTGCGTTGTCGAGCACACCCAGCGATCGTGGCGCGGCACCGCCGGGCGGCAGAGCCCAGAGCTGGAGCGACTTGTCCTGGCCTTCGGAATACGCGCCGACGCGCTGCAACGTGAGCTGGCGCTTGCCGGCGTCGAACGTGACCAGCATCGACGCGGCGGATTTGTCGTCCGACAGCACGGCCACGTACTGAATGGCAGGCGCATTCAACAATTCGTTGCGCAGGTTCACGCCGACCAGGACGGCGACAACCGTCGCGAGCGCCCCGGCTGCTGCCGCGCCACGCCAGAGCGGCAGGCTGCGGAACCATCCGCCGGACGCCCGGGCCGGGACGGCGACCGGTTGGACGGCTGCCGCGGCGCGCTGCCGTTCCAGCGCCTGATCCGACTTTTCGACGTCGATCATGTTGCGGATGCGTGTCCAGACCGCGGTGTCGGGCACGACGTCGGCTTCCAGCTCGGTCAGGCTCGACAGCCGGCCTTGCCATATCAGGGCTGCGGCGCGCACCGGTGCATGGTCGCGGGCGACGGTCTCGAAACGCCGGCGTGCCCCGCCCCGCAGCGTGCCGAGCGCGTAGCTGGCAGCCAGGAGTTCAAGCCTTTCGGCGGGATGGGCGAGATTCATCGGATTGCTTTCAAGCGTAGCGCGTCATGCAGATCCGCAGCTTTTCGAGCCCGCGGCGAATCCACGTCTTGACCGTGCCCAGCGGCAATTTGAGCTGGTCGGACAGCTCGCTGTGGCTCAGGTCGCGCAAGTAGGCCAGGCTGACAACCTCGCGTTGCGGCCCTTCCAGCTGCTGCAGGCATTGACGCAAGGCCCATGCCTGTTCGCTGGCCTCGGCCATGTCCAGCGGGCTGCTTTCGTTCGATTCGAGCGTATCCGCCATCGTTTCGTCGAATTCCTGCGTCAGCTGCGCCCGGTCGGCCGTGCGCCGGCGCAGCAGGTCGAGCGCGCGGCTGCGCACGATCAGCCCCATCCAGGCCAGCGGCGGGCTGAGCGTGCCGCGGTAGTCGCCGGCCACCCGCCAGATCGTGATGAACGCTTCTTGGAGCACGTCCTCGGCCCATTCCCGCTGCCGGACCACGCGCAGCGCCAGGCCGAAAAGCCGGGGCGACGTGCGCTCGTAGAGCAATCGCAACGCGGCTTCGTCGCGCAGGCCGACGCGGTCGATGAGCGCGATCAGGTCGGCATCCGGTGCATCCTGTGGGTCCGGCAGGGGAGGGGTCATGCGGCAATCGTGTGAAAAAGCTGTCCATCCAGCCTATACGGATGCCGCCGGCCTGCGGATTCAGGCCTGTAGGACATCAGGACAGTCGCGTGCGGTGCCGGGCCACTTGTGCGCGAACCTGCGCCGGCGCCGTGCCGCCGAGCACGTCGCGCGCATTCAGTGAGCCGCGCAGGCTCAGCACCTCGAACACGTCCTGTTCGATGGTCGGGTTGAACTTCTGCAGTGTGGCCAGCGGCAATTCCGACAGATCGACCTGCTGCGCGATCGCCGCCTTGACCGCATGCGCCACGGTTTCGTGCGCATCGCGGAAGGGCAGGCCCTTCTTGACCAGATAGTCGGCCAGGTCGGTCGCGGTGGCGTAGCCGCGCAGCGCCGCGCGCTCCATGACTTCGGGCTTGACGGTGATGCCGCCGACCATCTCCGCGAAGATCCGCAGCGTGTCCTTGAGCGTGTCGACGGTGTCGAACAGCGGCTCCTTGTCTTCCTGGTTGTCCTTGTTGTAGGCCAGCGGCTGGCCCTTCATGAGCGTGATCAGCGCCATCAGGTGGCCGACGACGCGACCGGTCTTGCCGCGCGCGAGTTCGGGTACGTCCGGGTTTTCTTTTGCGGCATGATCGAAGAGCCGGTGCAGAAGCGGTCCGCGATGTCGATGAAGCCGAAGCTCTGGCTCATCCACAGCACCAGTTCTTCGCTCATGCGGCTGATATGCACCATCGCCAGCGAGGCGGCGGCGGTGAATTCGATCGCGAAATCGCGGTCGCTCACGGCGTCGAGGCTGTTCTGGCAGACGGCCGGCGCGCCGTCGGCGTCGACCATGCCGAGCGTTCTGGCGACCATCTCGCGGTCCAGCGGGTAGCTGGTGCCGGCCAGCGCGGCGGCGCCCAGCGGCAGGCGGTTGACGCG
>JAQGMX010000146.1 GCA_028292145.1 Variovorax sp. | reverse complement strand
GCAGGCGCATGTCGAGCAGGATGGCGTCGGGCAGGAATTGCGTGGCGAGCTCGAAGCCGTCGTTCGCACCGTGCGCGACGAGGCAGCGGTATCCCAGCTCATGCGCGAGGTCGTAGAGGATGTGCGCGAACTGCGGCTCGTCCTCGATGACGAGAACCCGCCGCGCCGAAGTCGGTGGCAGCAGGCGGTCGTCGGAGAACTGCGGGATCGAAGAAGCGACCGGCGCGGCGACCGGTGAAGCCGGAGCGATGACGAACTGCGCCGGCGCCGGGCTGCGCTGAATCGGCGGCATCGCGCCATGATGACCGGAGGCCTGCCGGCTCGACGGGGCCTGGTCGGTTGCCTGCGGCGCGCGCGCCGGTAGCTGCAGCGTGAAGGTGCTGCCGGTGCCGGGCGTGCTCTTGACGGTCAGCGTGCCGCCGACGAGGCGCGTGAGGTCGCGCGAGATCGACAGGCCCAGGCCGGTGCCGCCGTAGCGCCGGCTGGTCGTGCCGTCCGCCTGACGGAACGCTTCGAAGATCGCTTCCTGCTGCGCGACCGGAATGCCGATGCCCGAATCGGTGACCGCGAAAAGCGCGCCGCCGTCGGCTCCGCCCGATACCTTGAGCGAGACTTCGCCGTGTTCGGTGAACTTCAACGCATTCGACAGCAGGTTCTTCAGGATCTGCTCGACCCGCTGGCGGTCGGTGGTCAGCATCGAGGGCGTGCCCGGCTCGGTTTCGATGCGGAATGCCAGCTGCTTCTGGCCAGCCAGCGGCGTGAAGGTCATGGCGAGGCTGTCGGTCAGCGCGGGCAGGGAGACTTCCTCGATCACCAGCTCGAGCTTGCCGGCCTCGACCTTGGCGATGTCGAGGATGTCGTTGATCAGCACCAGCAGGTCGTTCCCGGACGAATAGATCGAGTCGGCGAACTTCACCTGCTCCGGTGTCAGGTTGCCTTGCGGGTTGTCGCCGAGCAGCTTGGCCAGGATGAGTGCGCTGTTGAGCGGCGTGCGCAGCTCGTGCGACATGTTGGCGAGGAACTCGGACTTGTAGCGGCTCGAACGCTGCAGTTCCTGCGCGCGGTCCTCGAGCTCGCCCTGCACGCGACGCAACGCGGCGTTGCGCATGTCGAGCGCCTCGGTGCGTTCCGAAAGCTGGTTGTTGGTCTGCTCGAGTTCGGCCTGCTGGTTCTCCAGCGTCGCCTGCGATTCGCGCAAAGCGCGCGATTGCTCTTCGAGCTCTTCGTTGGCGGTGCGGAGTTCCTCCTGCTGCACCTGCAACTCTTCGTTGAGCTGCTGCGTTTCGGCCAGCACGTCCTGCAGTTGTTCACGGTACTGCACGGCGGCAATCGAGTTGCCGATGTCGTTGGCCACCAGTTCCAGCAGCTGCTTCGTGCGGTTCGATGGCGTCTGCAGCACACCGAGTTCGATCACGCCGTTGACGCTGCCTTCGTCGCTCACCGGTAACAGCAGTGCGGCCTTCGGCGCCATGTCGCCCAGTCCGGTGTTGACGCGCAGGTAGTCGGACGCGACCGGCTCCACCGTCATCAGTTCCACCTGCCCCGCCGCCTGACCGACGAGGCCATGTTTCGGGCTGATCAGCTGGGGTGCCGCTTCCGCCTCCGGAGAAAAACCGTAGCTGGCGATCCGGCGCAAGACGCCCGAACTCTCCCGCACATAAACCGCACCCACGTTGCTGCCGACATGTTTGGCAAAGAATTTCAGGATCTTGCGACCCATGTCCGGCGCGGCGAGTTCGCCGACGAGCTCGCCCGCCAGTTCGGTCTGCGCGCTTCGCAGCCACGCCTGCTCCTGCAGCGCTTCACCGTGCGCGGCCTGCTTGCGCAGGACGGCGCCGTAGCTGTCGGAGAGTTCGACCAACTGCCGCCGCCCGAAGAACGCCAGCAGTCCGGTCGTCGCGAGCGTGAAGAACACGAACAGGCCGATGATCGTCCAGCTGGTTCTGTTGGCTTCTGCGTTGCGCTGAAAGCGCAGCGTCTGCTCGAAGTTGACGAAATTTAGGTAGCCGGTGCGCATGTCGTCGGAGATGCGTTTGCCGCGGCCCTGGCGGACGACGGCCGCATAGTCGCCGCCGGTACGCCGCAGCGCGACGATGTCGTCGGCATAACGGTTCCAGGCTGTCTGCAAAGTGCCGATGCGGTCGATCCGCTCGACCTGCGCCGGGTTGTCGGCAACCATTTTTCGAAGGTTCGCCAGACCGGCGGCGAGCCGTGGCTGCGCGCTTTCGTAGGGCTGGAGAAAAGTTTCGTCGCCGGTGATCAGGAAGCCGCGCATGCCGGTTTCCAGGTCGACACTCAGCCGCTGCATCTCGCTGGCTTCGCGGGTGACGCGGTCGGTGTGTTCGACCCAGCCGATCACCGACAGCAGATAGAAGATGAGCGACACGAACACAACCACACCGACAAGCCCGCCGATCATTGGGAGCTTCACGTTGCGCGAGAGCACGCGCTGGAAGTCACGGGGATCGATGGATGACGCGGAGGAGTTCATGGGGGCGCTGTGTAGGGCAAAACCCACGCAGTTTGCATGGGGTCTGCAACGGGAGGTGTCGGAGAAAGCCGCAAGCGCGACTCATTCGAGGGCGAGAAAACCCTCGATGAGCGCGGCGATTTGCGCTGGCTGGTCGTGATGGAGCATGTGGCCGGCCTCGTCGACGGTCGCTATGCGAACGTCTGGAACGGCCTTCAATCGTTCGTGATACTCGGCTCGCGTGTAGCGATGCTTGCGCCAGTGCGCAAGGCTGCTTTCGGCAGCCTCGACCGCCAGCACCGGCGCCTCGATACGCGCGTAGAGCGCAAGCGCTTCCTCGACGCGGTAGACGTTGGCATTGACCACCTTGTGCGCCGGGTGTCCGAGGATCGACCAGCGCTCGCTGCCGTCGGGCTGGATTGCCGGCGCCGCCCAATGCCGCGCCAGCCAACCGGCCATGTCGGGCGCCAGGCGCGGATTGGTCTTCATGAGGCGGCGCGCGACGCCGTCGGCGTCTGCGTAGTTCTGCAGCGCCATGTCGCCGCGGTGCAGCCGCTTGAGTTCGTCGATCCACTGCGCGTAGCGTTCGGGTGCGTCGGTGGCCGGTGTGGCGGCCATGCCGAAGCCTTCGAGGTTGACGAGCCGGCGGATGCGGGCGGGCCGCACGCCGGCGTACTGCATCGCGATGTTGCCGCCCATGCTGTGGCCGACGAGATCGACCGGTCGGTCCGCAGCAAAACGATCAAGCAACCAGTCGAGGTCGGCCAGGTAGTCGGGCATCCAGCAGCAATCGACGGCGCCGCATTCGGTCAGCCCGAAGCCGCGCCAGTCGGGCGCGACGATGAAGCGGTCCTGTGCCATGGCGTCGACGACGAACTGCCACGAGGCGCCGACATCCATCCAGCCGTGCAGCAGCATCAACGGCGGGCGCGCATCGGACGGCTCGCCCCAGAGCCGAACGTGGTAGCTGAGCTGGCGCACGGGAACGAACTCGCTGCGGGAGGGGCGTCTTGGGGCGTACATGGGTCCGATCATAAGAACGGTAAAGTTCCGGCACATTCCATCCGATTTCATCTGTCTTCGAGAGCTTCACCATGCAACGCATCCGACTGGGGCAGAGCGATCTGCACGTCACCCCGATCTGCCTCGGCACCATGACCTTCGGCGAACAGGTCGACGAGCCCACCGCGCACGCCATCCTCGACCGCTCGCTCGAACGCGGCATCGACTTCATCGACACCGCCGAGATGTACGCCGTGCCCGCGCGCGAAGCGACCTTCGGCGCCACCGAGACCATCATTGGCCGCTGGTTCGCGAAGAATCCGTCCGCACGCCAGAAGCTGACGCTGGCCACCAAGGTCGCCGGCCCGTCGCGCGGCATGCCGTGGATCCGTCCCGGCACCGGCATGACGGCCGCCGACATCGTGGCCTCCTGCGACGCCAGTCTGAAGCGTCTGCAGACCGACGTGATCGACCTCTACCAGATCCACTGGCCGGAGCGCCACGTGCCGGCCTTCGGCGCGATCTATTACGACCCGGCAAAGGAAACGTCGGCCACGTCGATCCACGAGCAGCTCGATGCTTTGAACGGGCTGGTCAAGGCCGGCAAGGTGCGCTACATCGGCCTGTCGAACGAATCGCCGTACGGCGTCCATGAATTCGTGCGGCTCGCGGAGCAGCACAACCTCCCGCGCGTGGCGACGGTGCAGAACGTGTACTGCCTGATCTCCCGCGCGCTCGAGAACGGACTGGACGAGACGATGCACCGGCTGGACGTGTCGCTGCTGGCCTATTCGCCGCTCGCGTTCGGGCTGCTGACCGGCAAATACGACCAGAGCGGCATCGACGGCCCTGATGCGCCCAAGGGCGCGCGCATCTCGAGCTACGAATCGGTGCGGAAGCAACGCTGGGGTCGCCCGGACGCGCTGAAG
>JAQGMX010000125.1 GCA_028292145.1 Variovorax sp. | reverse complement strand
CGGAAACGGTATGACGAGCGTGATGGGCTTGGTCGGCCACGCCTGCGCGGTGTTTTGCGCAAAAGCGCTTGCCTGGAAGAGCGGGAGTGCCAGCGCACCCGCCAGCGCGAGGATCTTCAGTCGAATTTGGATGGTCGTGGTCATCGTCGTGGTCATGGCGTGTCCGCTCCTCGTCAGACGGTGGCGACCGGCGTGGCCGGCGATCCGACCGCACCGGGCAGGCGCAGCGGCGGTGCCGTCAGCAGGAAGGTCGACCGCTTGTTGGTGCGCAGCCATTCGGCCAGTTCCGCGAAATACCAGAGCTCGCCGAGATGGAGGCCGAGCTTGAACAGGCAGTGCGCATGCAGCGGAAGCCCCGGATACGAGCCGGTGGCGCCCGGCGCGGCGGGATACGCCTCGACCGCGAAGTTGTCTGCGCAGATGGCGACGATGCCGGAGTCGGTGATCCACTGCAGCAGTCGCTCGTCGCGGCCGTCGAGCACCGCGCAAGAATTGGCCAGGACAGCGCCGTCCGGGCTCTTGTTCATCTCCAGAATGAGGTCCGCGAACCCGGTGTAGAGACAGAGGAAGTCGCCCTCCCGCACTTCGGCGCCCTGTGCGTCGAGCGCGGCCATCAGCCCGTCGTAGCCGACCAGTACCCGGTCGCGGCCATGCAGACGTTCCAGGTCGACGAGCACGCCGCGCCCCTGGATGCCCGCGGTCGCCATGCGTTCGATGCCGATCGACCGCGCACCCCAGCCGCGATCGGATTCGTCGGGCCCGATCAGTTCGATACCGGCCCGATAGCCGTTGTAGTAGACCTTCTCGGGCCGTCCGTCGCCGTCGGCATCGAACATCTGACCGACGTGACCGAGCCCGTCCCATTGCGTCGAATACTGGAGAAACATGAGCACCGCATCGTCGGAGACCACATCGCAGAACTTGTCGTTCACGTTCGACAACCGGTAGTTGAAGTTGAATCCGTCGCCGCGTTTCTCGTAGACGAACTTGGGCGCTTTCCGATGCTGGAACAACGCGTTGCCACCCGGGTAATCGAGCGGCAGGCTCAGGCAGAACGCAATGCCGTGCTCGACCTCGCGGATCGCGCTCAGACGCGTCTGCGGCGTCAGGAGGTTCATCCGACCGATCTGGTCGTCAGGGCCGAAGTCGCCCCAGTTCGACCCTTCGGGCCTTTGTTTCCAGCGACGCATGTCCATCGAGCTTGCCTCTATGTATTTGGAATCCCATGAACATACTAGTTGGTATGTTCAGCGTCAACCGGGTTTCCAGGCAAGCGGTCAGTTGCGCAGTCCACGCATGGCGAAGCCGGCCAGCGTGCGTGCGATCTCGTCGATGGCTTCGGGGCTTTGCAGCCGACGCTGGCTGTACCAGACGGTCGCCCAATTCAGGGCGCCGAAAAACGGTTTGGCAAGCAGGCCGGGCGGCAGATCGATGAAGACGCCGCTGCGAACGCCTTCGTCGATGACTTCGACGAAAAGCTTCTCGTAGTCGTCACGCATCTTCACGATCGAGCGCAGCTGCTTGACGCCCGCAGACGCCAGCAGATGCCGCTCCAGCCCCTGCACGGCGACTTTCTGCATGGGAAGCTCGGTCAGCAAAATCTGGGTGTGCCGAAGCGCCATCGCGGACAGGCGCTCGACCGGCCCGTCGGTGCGACGCGCGATCGGTTCGATCTCTTCGTTCAACCGGCTCATGGCTGCAGCCTGAACGTCGAAGAAAAGGTCGGCCTTGCTGCGGTAATGGTGATAGATGCGGCCCTTGGTGGCCCCGAGACGCTCGGCGACCGCATCGATGGAAGTCGCGGAGTAGCCGAACTCCATGAACAGTTCGGCGGCCGCCTGAATGATCTGTTCGCGCGAGCTGCTCTCCGTCGCTTCGGCCGCCGGTTGCCGTCCCTTGGCTGCTTTCACCACTTTGGCCACTTTCACCACTTTCGCCATCGCCATCGCCATTCTTCTTGCCCCGTCCTCAGCCACACCTTGTCGATGCAGCATAGCAGCCGCATCAATCCCTCAGCGCATCGCCCGTCGCACGGGCGAACAACCCGCTGAGACGGTCGCAATCGATTCCGCAACGCGCCAGCACATGGTCCGATACGGTCGGATCGAAACCTTCCATGAAGCGCGCCATCAGCAAAAGATCGCCCAGCGCCCCTTCGAACGACAGGATGGCCGACTCGATGCGCGCACTCAGCGCAATCTGCACAAGCATCTGTTCGCTCGACTGCCCCGTGACGACGTGCATCAGGGAGAAGATGCCCGTCTGGAAGGCGGCATCGGCAAAAGCGTCGTCGTCGGGCGCCAATTCATGCGCCATCAGTTCCATGAAGCGTGCCCGCGTATTGACCAATTGCAGCAACGGGTTGTCTTCGAGATGATTCCCCGAATCGCCGGCGAACAGAAGGAGTTGGGCCAGACGTGCCAATTGCCGCGTCCCGACACGCGCGATGGCATCGCCTACGGTCAATTCACCCCGCCCCGACGCTGCGGCCGACGCGGAGCCGGCGAACTTCATCAGTTGCGCCAACAGCACGGGATTGCGTTTCACCTCCAGTTGCAGATCGGAAAGTTTCGGATCGGCAGCCAACACGCTGTTGAGTTTCAACAGCGTCGATTGAGACGCGCTCATCTGGGTCTGGCGAAGTATTTCAGGG
>JAQGMX010000092.1 GCA_028292145.1 Variovorax sp. | reverse complement strand
CCATCGAGATGCTGCAGGGCTTGCAGAGCACGCGGGCGATGCTGCGCGGCCATTCGACGACGTCGCACGACGTGATCGAGTTCGCCGTGCCACACACGCTGGCGTTCACTTTCTTCCCGGCCTGGGCCACCCAGTTGCGTGAGCACTTCGGGCCGCTCAAGAGCCGGTTGATCGCACTGAATGTGCATGACGCCGTGCTTCGGCTGGTCGAGGGCAGCTGTGACCTGCTGATCGCGTACCACCATCCTTCGCAACCGCTGCAGCTCGATACCAACCGCTACGAGATGGTCCGGCTGGGCAGCGAGGTCGTGGCGCCGTGGGTGAAGCCCGATTCCGACGGCGCGCCGCGTTATCGCTTGCCAGGTCGCCCGGGACGGCCCTTGCCATACCTGGGCTATGCGCCGGGCGCGTATCTCAGCGGGGTCGTCGACCAGTTGATCAAGGATTCGAAAGTCGCGATCCACCTCGACCGCATCTACGAAACCGACATGTCGGAGGGGCTCAAGGCGATGGCGCTCGAGGGACATGGCATCGCTTTCCTGCCGCAGAATGCGGTGCGCAAGGATGTGAAGGCGCGGCGGCTGGTGAGCGCGCTGCCACCGGAGATCGACAGTCTGGAAGCGACCATGGAAATCCGCGCTTACCGGGAACGGCCGCTTCCGCCTTCGACCAAGATGCCGGCCAAGACCGTCAAGGCAGCGGGCGTCAAACGCGCCGACGACCGGAGCTCGCCGGCTTCCGATCGCGTGGTCGACGCACTGTGGGATTACCTAGTCGAAACCCAGCCACCGGCGCAGTAGCGTTTTCCCTGAGATCCTGTAACTATGACGAAGGCGCATGCGGAAGACCGCATAAGGCATTGGCATGTGTGAATTTGTTTGCATAAAGTCCGCGCAGTTCTTTGCGGGTGTCACACAAAGGCATTCAGGCACAAAGACTGCTAAGTAACCTGCGATAACGTGAATTCGGTCCATTGCACCAATCCTTTACTGGCTGGTGCATCTGGCGTCGTGACATGGTGCGAAAATGCACCAGGATGGGGCGGGTTTTCCCGCAAATCTGCATGTCTAGAATTCCGTTGTGTATCTCTAACTCAGGAGTTTTCCTTATGAAGAAGCAAATACTGGCGCTGGCCATTTCGGCGCTGGCCGTGGGCGGCGCCTTCGCGCAAGCCAATGACACCCTGGCCAAGATCAAGGCTTCCGGCGTCATCACAGAAGGCGTGCGCGAGTCGTCGGGCCTGTCGTACACCTTGGGCAATGGCCAATACACCGGCTTCCATTACGACGTCTGCGCGAACATCATCAAGGACCTCGAAAAGACCCTTGGCAAGAAGCTCGAGACCAAGTACCAGCCGGTGACCTCGCAGAACCGCGTGCCGCTCGTCCAGAACGGCACCGTCGACCTCGAATGCGGCTCGACCACCAATAACGCCACCCGCGCCAAGGACGTGTCCTTCGCCGTCACGACCTATGTCGAGGAAGTGCGTATTGCGGTCAAGGCCAACTCCGGCATCACCGGCATCAAGGACCTCGCCGGCAAGACCATCGCCACGACCACCGGCACCACGTCGGTTCAGACGCTGCGCAAGAACGAGCGCGCCACCGGTCTGGACTTCAAGGAGCTCTATGGCAAGGACCATTCGGACAGCTTCCTGCTGCTCGAATCCGGCCGCGCCGATGCGTTCGTGATGGACGGTTCCATCCTGGCTTCGAACATCGCCAAGTCCAAGTCGCCTGCCGATTACAAGCTGGTCGGCGAAGTGTTGAGCGTGGAACCGATTGCGATCATGATCCGCAAGGACGACCCGGCTTTCAAAAAGGCTGTCGACGACAGCATCAAGGCGCAGATCAAGAACGGCGACCTGGCCAAGCTGTGGGACAAGTGGTTCATTCAGGCCATCCCGCCAGCCAACGTGAAGATCGGACTGCCGCTCTCGGACGCGACCAAGGCTGCATGGGCCAACCCGAACGACAAGCCAATGGAAGACTACGCGAAAAAGTAATTCTCGCGGGGCCGCCATGAAGCAAACGCCCGCCCCATCCGGCGGGCGTTTGTTTTCCGGCAGCGAATAAAAACAAATCGACGATACGAAGGAGAGCCCGATGGGATCGAATTGGGATTGGCAGGTCTTCTTGCAAGACCCGGGCGGGAAGTACCCGACCTATTGGGAGTGGATGCTGTCGGCCTGGGGCTGGACCGTGTCCGTGTCGTTGCTGGCGCTGATCGTGGCGCTCGTCCTCGGGTCGCTGGTCGGCATCATCCGCACCTTGCCCGACAGCCCGTGGCTGACACGGCTGGGCAATGCATGGGTCGAGTTGTTTCGCAACATCCCGCTGCTGGTCCAGATATTTCTCTGGTACCACGTCATCCCGGCGCTGATCCCGGTGATGAAGGACGTCCCCAGCTTCGTGCTGGTGGTGCTTGCATTGGGCTTCTTCACTTCCGCACGGATCGCCGAGCAGGTGCGCTCGGGCATCCAGGCGCTGCCCAAGGGCCAGCGCTATGCGGGCATGGCCGTGGGTTTCACCACGTTCCAGTACTACCGCTACGTCATCCTGCCGATGGCGTACCGCATCATCATCCCGCCGCTCACGAGCGAGACGATGAACATCTTCAAGAACTCGTCGGTGGCCTTCGCCGTTTCGGTGTCGGAACTCACGATGTTCTTCATCCAGTCGAGCGAAGAGACTTCCCGGCCGATCGAGATGTTCCTCGGTGTCACGGCGCTCTACGTGATCTCGGCCTTCACGATCAACCGGATCATGGCTTTCATCGAGAAGCGCACACGTGTGCCGGGCTTCATCGTTTCCGCATCCGGCGGCGGAGGTCACTGACATGTCGAATCTCGATTTTTCGTTCTATAGCTGGGACGTCGTCAGCAAGTTCGTCCTGAACGGCCTGTACTTCAGCGTGATCCTGACCATCGTCGCCACCATCGGCGGCGTGATCTTCGGCACCGTGCTGGCGCTCATGCGCCTGTCCGGCAAGAAGTGGCTGGACGCGCCTGCCGCCATCTACGTCAACGGGATGCGCAGCATTCCGCTGGTGATGGTGATCCTGGGCTTCTTCCTGCTGGTGCCGTTCTTCATCGGAAGGCCCATCGGTGCCGAGTGGTCTGCCGTGATCACCTTCATTGCCTTCGAGGCGGCTTACTTCAGCGAAATCATGCGCGCGGGCATCCAGTCGATCCCGCGCGGGCAGGTGAATGCAGGCATGGCGGTGGGCATGACCTACGGCCAGAACATGAAGCTGATCGTGCTGCCGCAGGCTTTCCGCAACATGCTGCCGGTGCTGCTCACGCAGACCATCATCCTGTTCCAGGACACCTCGCTGGTCTACGCCATTGGCGCCTACGACCTGCTCAAGGGCATTGAGACCGCTGGCAAGAACTACGGTCGCCCGATCGAGGCTTACCTGCTGGCTGCCGTCGTCTATTTCGTCATGTGCTACGCGCTGTCATACATGGTCAAGCGCCTGCACAAGAAGATCGCCATCATTCGCTGACCGGAGAGAAACATGTCCGAAAAAATGATCGAAATCAAAAACGTTTCCAAGTGGTATGGCCCGGTCCAGGTGCTCAACGAATGCTCCGTCAGCATCTCGAAGGGCGACGTGGTCGTGGTCTGCGGTCCGTCGGGTTCCGGCAAGTCCACGCTTATCAAGACCGTGAACGCGCTCGAGCCTTTCCAGAAGGGCGAGATCACCGTCAACGGAATCGCCCTGCACGACCCCAAGACGAACCTGCCGAAGCTTCGCTCCAAGGTCGGCATGGTGTTCCAGCACTTCGAGCTGTTCCCGCACCTCTCGGTGACCGAGAACCTGACGATCGCGCAGATCAAGGTGCTCGGCCGCAGCGCCGCCGAAGCCAAGACCCGCGGCCTGAAGATGCTCGACCGCGTGGGCCTGATGGCGCACAAGGACAAGTTCCCGGGTCAGCTGTCAGGCGGTCAGCAGCAGCGCGTGGCGATCGCCCGTGCGCTCTCGATGGACCCGATGGTCATGCTGTTCGACGAACCCACATCCGCGCTCGATCCCGAGATGGTCGGGGAAGTGCTCGACGTGATGGTCACGCTGGCGAAGGAAGGCATGACCATGATGGTGGTCACGCACGAGATGGCTTTCGCACGCAAGGTCGCGAGCCGCGTGATCTTCATCGACGTCGGCGGCCGGATCCTGGAAGACTGCCAGAAGGACGAGTTCTTCAACCATCCCGAGAACCGTCAGCCGCGGACGAAGGAATTCCTGAACAAGATCCTGCAGCACTGAAGCGCCAAGACCAATGCCGAACAAGTCTTGGCGGACTCGACAAGGCTGACGACGGGCACGGTTTCTGCTGCGATTCAGTCATGAACTCCACCGTGCTTCCCCCCGCTTCAGCCCAGCTCTCCATCGACTCGAAACGCCTCTGGGCATCGCTGATGGAACTCGCCGAGATCGGCGCAACCGATAAGGGCGGCGTCTGCCGGCTCGCATTGACCGATCTCGACCGCCAGGGCCGCGAACTCTTCGTGCGCTGGATCGAAGAGGCCGGCTGCACGGTGCGTGTCGACGCCATCGGCAACATCTTCGCGCGCCGCGCCGGCACCGACGCAAGCCTGCCGGCCATCGCGACCGGCAGCCACATCGACACCCAGCCCACCGGCGGCAAATTCGACGGCAACTACGGCGTGCTTGCAGGCCTCGAAGTGCTGCGCACGCTGAACGACGCCAGCATCCGCACCGTCGCGCCGCTCGAAGTCTGCGTGTGGACGAATGAAGAAGGCTCGCGCTTCGTGCCGGTGATGATGGGTTCGGGCGTCTTCTGCGGCGCCTTCAGCCTCGAGACGGCGTATGCCGCGCAGGACGTCGACGGCAAAAGCGTGCGCGAGGAACTGGAACGCATCGGCTACCTCGGCGAGCAGGAACCCGGCCAGCATCCGATCGGCGCCTATTTCGAAGCCCACATCGAGCAGGGCCCGGTACTCGAAGACGCCGACAAGGTGATCGGCGTGGTGCCCGCCGTGATGGGCCTGTCCTGGTACGACTGCACCGTCAGCGGCATGGAAGCGCACGCCGGTCCGACCCCGATGGGCCTGCGCCGCGACGCGCTCCAGGTCGCCACCACCATCATGCAGGAAGTGGTCGCCATTGCGAACCGCTACCCGCCCTACGGACGCGGTACGGTCGGCATGG
>JAQGMX010000538.1 GCA_028292145.1 Variovorax sp. | reverse complement strand
GCGTATCGACGATCGATTGGTCTGACATTCAAGCCATCGCCGCTGCCGCTGCGGACGAGGCACCGGACGTGCTCATCGAAGCCTTCGGCTGCGAGCCCGCGCCGGCCCTGGTCGCACGCTTCGCCGCGCATGCCAAGGCACATGCGCGCGGCGCCGCCTGGATCAATCTCGAATACCTCTCCGCCGAGCCCTATGTCGAGCGGCTGCACACCTTGCCCTCGCCGGTCTTCAAGGGGCCGGGCGAAGGACTGACCAAGCACTTCTTCTATCCCGGCTTCACACGCGGCACCGGTGGGCTGTTGCGCGAGCCCGATCTCATCGATCGCCAGGCTGCATTCGACCGTCGCGGCTGGCTAGCCGCCCACGACGTCGACTGGCAGGGCGAGCGCGTGGTCACGCTGTTCTGCTACGAGCCGCGTGAGTTGCCGGCGTTGTTGACGCAATGGGCTGGCGATGTCGAGCCGACCCGATTGCTGGTGACTTCAGGCCGTGCCACGCTCGCCGTCCGGGCCGCGCTGCGGGACATCGAAGGCGCATCGCAGACCGGCGTCGGCAGGCTGTCGGTCACGTTCCTTCCTCTTCTCACGCAGACCGCTTTCGACGAACTGCTGTGGGCTGCCGATTTCAACTTCGTGCGCGGCGAGGATTCGCTGGTCCGCGCGATCTGGGCCGGCAAACCGTTCGCCTGGCAGATCTATCCGCAGGATGACGACGCGCACCACGTCAAGCTCGATGCGCTGCTCGACACCATCGAAGCGCCGCCGGCGCTTCGCCGCTTTCACGCCGCGTGGAACGGCACCGCCGATGCGCCGATCGTCTGGCCCGATGCGGCAACCCTCGAAGAATGGTCCGCCGAATTGCAACCCGCCCGCGAGCGCCTTTTCGCGCAAGACGATCTGGTCACGCAGCTCCGGCGCTTCGTCGCAAGCATCGCCGGCTGAGCAGCTCAAGTTGCCACAGCTACAGCAGCTTTCCCGGATTCATGATCTGGTTCGGGTCCATCGCCTGCTTGATGCGCAGCATCAGCTCCATCTCGACCGGCGACTTGTAGATGCGCAGCTCGTCCCGGCGCAGCTGTCCGACGCCATGCTCGGCGCTGATGCTGCCGCCGTAGTTCGTCACCAGTTGGTGGACCACGGCGTTGAGATCGTGCGTGCGGTGCTTCAGCGTGTCGTGGTCGGTGTCGGCGGGCAACAAGACGTTGTAGTGCAGGTTGCCGTCGCCGAGATGGCCGAAGTTGATGACGCTCGCACCCGGCAGACAGGCCTGCACCTCTTTTTCGGCCTGAGCCACAAAAGAAGCGAGCGAGGAAATCGGCAGCGCAATGTCGTGCTTGATCGCCTTGCCGGCGCGCACCTGCGCCTGCGAGATGCCTTCGCGCAGCTTCCACAGCGCCATCGTCTGCGCCTCGCTGGCCGACAGCATCGCATCGTTCGCCAGCCCGGCTTCCATCGCCTCCGCGAGCGCCGACTCCAGCAGCGCGCCGGGGCCGGATTCCTCGCCATGCACATCGGACGCGGCGCCGGTGTCGCTGAGCTCGATCAGCGCGTTGAACGGCGCGGGTGTCGCCAGGGGCGCGCGAGTTTCGGTCACCTGATCGAGCACCAGCTGAAGCGATGGCGCCGTCATCATCTCGAAAGCCGTCAGCCGTTCGCCGCAGCGCGTGCGCATCAGCCCGAGCAGTTCGACCAGCTTCTCCAGCGAATCGGCGCCGACCCAGGCGGTCGCATGCGATGTCGGCCGCGGAAACAGCTTCAGCACCACGCCGGTGATCACGCCCAGCGTGCCTTCCGAACCGATGAACAGGCTCTTGAGGTCGTAGCCGGTGTTGTCCTTGCGCAAGCCCCGCAGCCCGTTCCAGATGCGGCCGTCAGGCAGCACCACTTCGAGCCCCAGCACCAGTTCGCGCGTATTGCCGTACCGCAGCACAGCGATGCCGCCCGCATTGGTCGCGACGTTGCCGCCGACCGTGCAGCTGCCCTGCGCTCCGAGGCTCAGCGGAAAGAAGCGGTCGACGCTGCGCGCGGCTTCCTGCGCGTTCGCGAGGATCACGCCGGCATCGAGCGTCAGCGTGTTGTTGACCGGATCGACGGCGCGCACGCGGTTCATGCGGGTCGTGCTCAGCACCACCTGCGCGCCGCTCGCATCCGGCGTTGCACCGCCGCTCATGCCGGTATTGCCGCCCTGCGTGACGATCGGCGTGCGGGTTTCGCTGCACAACCGCACGACCGCCGCAGTCTCGGCCGTGTTGGCCGGACGCACGACCACTGTCGTCCTGCCGGTCCATTTGCCGAGCCAGTCGGTGAGGTACGGCGCCTGCGCGTCGGCATCGATCACCAGGCCGGCAGGGCCGACCAGCGCATGCAGCTTGTTGAGCAAAGGCATGTCAGCTTCCGTGCCAGTTCAGCTGCACACGCGCGATCGCCATGCCGACAGCGGCCTGCGTCGGCTCGACCACCGGGATGCCGAGCGATTGCTGCAGTTCGTCTCGATACGCTGCCATGCCGGCGCAGCCCATCACGATCACGTCGGCGCCGCGCTCGTCGCGCAGGCGCTTGCCGATGTCCTTCATGCGCGCCAGCGTGCGTGCCTGCTCGGCCA
>JAQGMX010000472.1 GCA_028292145.1 Variovorax sp. | reverse complement strand
ACTGATGCGGCACGGTGTGGCAAAGGACGAGCGCGAAGCGGCCAAGCTGGCGATCAAGAACGGCATCGACCTGAGCATGGCCGATTCGGTCTACCTCAACGAACTGCCGGGGCTGGTGAAGTCCGGCGAAGTGACCACGCGCGAGATCGACAGCGCCGTGCGCGAGGTGCTCGGCGCCAAGTACGACATGGGACTGTTCCATGATCCGTACCTGCGCATCGGCGTCGCGAAGGACGATCCCGCGGACCTCGATGCCGAGAGCCGCCTGCATCGTCCGGCGGCGCGCGAAGTGGCGCGCAAGTCGATGGTGCTGCTGGAAAACCGCAACGCGACGCTGCCGCTGTCGAAATCGAAAACCATCGCGCTGGTTGGGCCGCTGGCCGATGCGCCGATCGACATGCTCGGCAGTTGGTCGGCGGCGGGCAATGCGAAGAACGCGGTCACGCTGCGCACCGGGCTGACCGCGGCTGTGGGCACGCAGGGCCGGGTGCTGTATGCGCGCGGCGCCAACATCACCGGCGACGAAAGCATCGTCAAGTACCTGAACTACCTGAACTGGGACGCGCCCGAAGTCACGCAGGACAAACGTGCGCCGGCCGAGATGATCGCGGAAGCGGTGAAGGCCGCGGCGCAGGCCGATGTGATCGTCGCGGCGGTCGGCGAATCGCGCGGCATGTCGCACGAATCGTCGAGCCGCACCAGCCTCGACCTGCCACAGAGCCAGCGCGACCTCATCGTCGCACTCAAGGCGACCGGCAAGCCGCTGGTACTGGTGCTCATGAACGGCCGACCGCTCGCACTCCAGCGCGAGCAGCAAGAGGCCGATGCGATCCTCGAGACCTGGTACACGGGCATGGAGGGCGGGCACGCGATCGCCGACGTGCTTTTCGGCGACTACAACCCGTCCGGCAAGCTGCCGATCTCGTTCCCGCGCTCGGTCGGCCAGATCCCGACTTACTACAACCATGCCCGCCTCGGCCGGCCCTTCACCGAAGGCAAGCCGGGTAATTACACGTCGCAGTATTTCGAGGAAGTCACCGGTCCGCTGTACCCGTTCGGCTACGGCCTGAGCTACACCGAATTCGCGCTGTCCGACGTGGTGCTGTCGAGCCCGACGATGGCGCGTGGCGGCAAGGTCGAAGCGTCGGTGACGGTCAAGAACATGGGCCGCCGCGCAGGCGAGACGGTCGTGCAGCTCTACATCCAGGATGTCGCCGCGTCGGTGGTTCGCCCGATTAAGGAATTGAAAGATTTCCGCAAGCTGATGCTGCAGCCCGGCGAGGAAAAGGTGCTGCGGTTCAGCATCGACGAAGACAAGCTGAAGTTCTTCAACGCCCAGTTGAAGAACGTGGCCGAACCGGGCGAGTTCAATGTGCAGATCGGCCTTGATTCGCAAACGGTCAAGCAGCAAGGTTTCGTACTGCAGTAATTCAATCCAGGAGCACGCGACCATGAACCCGAACGATGTCTTGCGAGCGCTCTGGCTGCAGGGCGGCCTGCCTGCCGAAGCGCTGGATTCGGTGCACCTGACCGGCGCAGACCCGGTTTTTCCGTCGTCGTTCGCGGTCGGCACTGCGGCGCAGACGACCGTCGCTGCAGCCGCGCTGGCGGCGTACGAACTGGGCCGTCTGCGTGGATCGGCGATGCCACAGTTGAACGTCGACATGACGCACGCTGCGGTCGAAGCGACCGGCTGGTTCAGCGTCGACGGCATCGCGCCGGACCTGTGGGATGCGTTCTCCGGCCTCTACCGCTGCGCCGACGGCTACGTTCGCATCCATGCAAATTTCACGCATCACCGCGAGGGCGCGGTTCGGCTCTTGGGGCTCGATCCTGTGACTTCGAAACGGGACGATGTCGAACGCGCGCTGCGCAGCTGGGGAGCGCTCGATTTCGAGGAAGCGGCCGCCGACAAGGGATTGGTCGTCACCGCACTGCGCAGTTTCGAAGAATGGGACGCCACTTTGCAGGGGCAGGCGCTGCGTACGCAGCCGCTCTTCACGATCGAGCGCATCGGCAACGCGGAGCCGCTGCCGTTGCCGCCGCTCGGATCGACAGAGGCGGGCGACGCTCGCCCGCTGGCCGGAATCCGCGTGCTCGACCTCACGCGCATCCTCGCCGGCCCGGTCGGCGGCCGCACGCTGGCCGAGCACGGCGCCGACGTGATGCTGGTCAATTCACCGCTGTTGCCGAACATCGCCGCCATTGCCGACACCAGCCGCGGCAAGCTGTCGGCGCAGATCGATCTCAAGACCGAAGAAGGACGAGCCACGTTGCAGCGCCTGATTGCCGGTGCGCACGTCTTCGTGCAGGGCTACCGGCCGGGCGGTCTCTACGACCTCGGCTTCGGCGCGCATGCGGTGGCGAAACTGCGGCCTGGCATCGTCTACGTCTCGCTCACCGCGTACGGAACGCAGGGGCCGTGGGCCGGCCGGCGCGGTTTCGACTCGCTGGTGCAGACGGCGATGGGCTTCAACCAGGCCGAAGGTGAAGCCGCCGGCGACGGCAAGCCACGCCCGATGCCGATGCAGATACTCGACGAGGCGACCGGCTATCTGATCGCGTTTTGCGCTGCAGTCGCCCTGTACCGGCAGCAGCAGGAGGGCGGTAGTTGGGAAGTCAAGCTTTCGCTCGCGCAAACCGGGCAATGGCTGCGCAGCCTGGGCCGGGTGCCCGGCGGTCTGTCGACGCCGGTGCCGGACCGTGCGCAGTATGTGGAGACGGCCGCATCGGGCTTCGGCGAACTGCGTGCGATCCGGCACAGCGCATCGGTCGCAGGGCCACCGCAAGCCACGCGGCCCTCCATGCCACCCGGAAGCCATGCCGCGATCTGGCCGGGTGACGACAATGGCACCACACCCTCACCATGAAAAAATCCCGCGAACCCCTCTCATCGACGCCGCTGCTTCGCATTGCCGACAGCGCCGTCCACGGCCTCGGCGCCTACGCCGCCCGCGACATGCCGGCGGAAACCTTTCTCGGTCTTTACGAAGGCCGCCGCTACACGGCAGAACAGGTGGCGGCCAAGGACTGGAACAACCAGCTGACCTACCTCTTCACGCTGTCGAACGGCGAAACCATCGACGGCGCCAAGGGCGGCAACGGCACCCGGCACCTCAACCATTCGTGCGCGCCGAACTGCGAGGCTGTCGAGGAATACGACGACGCCGGCCGCCTGCTGCTGCGTTTCCAGACACTGGTCGCAGTCGACGCCGGCGACGAGCTTTTCATCGACTACTGCCTGACCGCCGACGACGGTTCGCCGCCTTCCGACTACCCGTGCCTCTGCGGATCGCCCGACTGTCGCGGCACGATGCTTGCGCCGGCTGACACGCCAGCCGACACGCCGGCAGACGCTGCCACGGAGTCGCCGTTCAAACCGGCCTAGCGCTTTTCCCCTGCGCCTCGCTGCCATCAATGAAGCGGCTATAAACGTCGTCTTCCAATGGACTATCAGGCAGATTTCATCGCTACATCCGACTCGCCCACCCTTGAAATCGAAGCGGATGCGACGCTCGGCTACGCTTCCATCCAGAACGCGGTTCCCGTGCTGCGTTCCATGTCCATCACCCATCGGGGCGCCGAGCCTCTGCTGAACGTCGAGGTGCGCATCGGCTGCAATCCGCCGTTCGCGGAAAGCATCAAGCTCCGCTTCGACCGCTTGGCTCCCGGCGAGACCCGTCGCATTGCGCCGATCGACCTTCGCCCCGACCATGCGTGGCTCGCCGGC
>JAQGMX010000075.1 GCA_028292145.1 Variovorax sp. | reverse complement strand
GCGCGACCGATGCGGCCGGAGATCGGCGCCGTCACGGTGGCGTAGCCGAGGTTGATTCTTGCGGTCTGCAACGAGGCACGGCTCACGGCCACGTCGGCTTCGGCAGCCTTCTGGGAAGCCACGGCGTTGGCGTATTCCTGCTTGCTCACCGCGTTGGCTTCGACCAACGGCTTGTAGCGGTCGGCCAGCGCCTTGGCCTGCACAGCGTTGGCTTCGGCGCGCGCCAGGCTGGCCTGGGCGCTCGACGATGCAGCGGTCAGCGTCGCGGGATCGATACGGAAAAGCGGTTGTCCGGCCTTCACGTCGCTGCCTTCCTTGAACAGCCGCTGCTGCAGGATGCCGGCGGCGCGGGCGCGCACCTGTGCGATGCGGGAGGCTTCGAGCCGGCCCGGCAGTTCCGTGACCAGACCGATGTTCGTCGGGGTTGCAACGACCACGCCCACTTCCGTCGGCGGACGGGCTGCGGCAGGCGCGGCAGCAGCCGGCTCCTTGCCTTTGCCGCAAGCCGCGAGGGTGGCCATGACCACGACGACAGCGCCGAAGAGAGCCAGACGCCCGGATGGCAGGAACCGGCGCGAAGAGACATGCGAATGCGGCATGTGAGTCCTTTGAAGCAAAAACGGGGGGCCGATTGCGGATACCTTGACCGCCGTCAAGGCGATAAACCCGCAAGGGACTTCGAATAGCCGGCGAGTTTACATACATTCATGGATGTATAGTTAGTCCTTTCGAGAACATGTCGCATTTCTGCAGGAGACCCCTTGGCTCGTCACACGAAGGAAGAGGCCCTTGCCACACGCCACCGGCTGCTCGATGCGGCCGAGTTGCTGTTCCAGGCACAAGGCGTCTCTCAGACCTCGCTGCAGCAGATCGCATTGCAGGCGGGCGCGACGCGCGGGGCCATCTACTGGCACTTCAAGGACAAGGCCGATCTTTTCAACGCGATGATGGAACGCGTGACGCTGCCGCTGGAAGCTGCGGTTCAGAAATCGGTCGCGACCGACCAGGAGCCGCTCGGCGCGGTGGTGAGCTTGCTGGTCGCCGCACTGGAACTCATGACCACCGACCCGCAGGTGCGTCGTGTGTTCGAAGTGGCGACGCACAAGGTCGAATACACGCAAGAAATGCAATCGGTGCATCACCGGCACCTGACGTCGCGCAACGCCTGCGTTGCCGATTTCGAAAAAGCCCTGCGTCACGCCGCGCGGCGCCATCATGTGAAGCTGGCGATCCCGGCTTCCGTGGCTGCGCAAGGTCTGCACGCGCTGATCAGCGGACTGATCCAGAACTGGCTGCTGGACCCCGAAGCCTTCGAATTGGTCGAAACGGGACGGCAGGCTTTCGGCGTGTATGTGGCCGGGCTGGGGTTCGAGCGACCGGGACCTTCGGAGTTAGGCGATAATGGAAAGCTTCCCGCATCGTCGGGGACCCCTCTCTCGCTGTATTTCAACGGATAGAATTCGGCCCTCCGAAGGCTGAGATCCTGGTTCGATTCCAGGCGGCGGGACCAGATCCTCTCGAAACCCGCACACCGCAAGGCGTGGCGGGTTTTTTGTTGCCCCCCGTTTGCCAGCCGCTGACGTTACTGCGCCGTCGCCCCCGAGCGCCGCACCGCATCACCCCACTTCACGATCTCCGCCTGAATGAACCGATCGAATTCCGGCCCGGTGGAAGGCGAAGCGATCGAGCCCCGGTCGCCGATGAAACGCACCATCTGTTCGGATTGCAGGATCGCTGTCACTTCCTGATGAAGCCGCGCTAGCACCTCCGGCGGCGTATTCGCAGGCGCCATCAGGCCCAGCCAGCCGACGCCCTCGAAGCCCTTCAGTTCGCTGACGCCCGTTTCGCGCATGGCAGGCACGCCGGGTAGCTGGAGCGAACGATCGGCGGAAGTCACGGCCAGCGGCACCGCGCGTTTGCTCTGTATGAGCGGCAGGGCCGCGGTCACCGAATCGACCATCAGCGGAATCTGGCCGGCCATGAAATCGGCCTGCGCAGGGCCGCTGCCCCGATAGGGAATGTGGGTAATGAAAGTCCCCGTGGCCGCCTTGAACATTTCCGCCGACAGATGCTGGGTGCCGCCCACACCGGCGCTGGCGTAATTGAGAACGCCCGGCTCGGCCTTCGCCCGCCGGATCAAATCCTGGATCGAGGTGATGCCGGAGGCCGGCGTTGCCAGGAATACCAGCGGCACCTTGGCAATGAGCGAAATGCCCGTCAGGTCCTGTTTGACGTCGTAGGGCAGCGTTCTGTAGAGCGTGTGGTTGACGGCCATCGCGCTGCCCGCAACGAGCAGCGTGTAGCCGTCGGGCTGTGCTCGCGCTACCAGTTCGGTGCCGATGTTGCTGCCGGCGCCACCCTTGTTGTCGACGATGACCGACTGACCCAGGCGCTTGCCGAGCTGTTCTGCCAGGGCGCGGGCAAAGATGTCCGTGGCTTGTCCGGGTGGGAACGGAACCACCAGGCGGACCGGGCGGTCCGGCCAGGTGGCAGCCGATGCGGGTCCGCCGAACGTCGCGGCAAGGGCGATGCCCACCGCCAGGCGCAGCAGGGTTAGTCTCTTCATGTTTTTTCCTTCACAGCCGGCACAAGCGCCGGACCCGCGATTATTCGTTCCGATCCCCTAGAGTCGAGCGCCATGAACTACTGGATCTCAGCCGGCGCAACCATCAAGCGAACCGTCATGTCGGTGCCCGGCCTTCGCGTATTGATATCGGCCATCCGCAACTACATCCTTCACCAGAGCGCGAACCAGGCCGGGAGCCTGGCGTTTTCTTCGGTGCTGGCGATGTTCCCGTTGTTGCTGCTGCTGTCGGCCTTGGCAGGTTACGTCGGCAATGAAGGCGACACCGCCGCCCTGGTGCGCCAGGTGATGGCATACGCGCCGCAGGTGGTGCGCGACGCGGTGCAGCCGGTGATCGACGAGGTGCTGGCCAAGCGCAATCAGGCGCTGCTCACGATCGGCTTGCTGACGACACTCTGGACTTCATCCTCGGGCCTGCAGGCGGTGCGCTCGGCACTCAACCGCGCTTACGGCATCGAGCGCGGCCTGCCGTTCTGGAAAGCGCGGATCAAGGTCACGCTGTTCACGGTCATCGTCGGTGTGGGCGTGATGGCCGCCTTCAGTTCGGTGATCGTCGTGCCCTATGTCTGGCACTTCGTCGAAACCACGCTCGGTGCGGCGCGCGACGCGTTCTGGCTGCGCAACAGCGTGCGCTACGGGCTGGCTTTCATCGCGCTGTTCGCGCTCTATGCCTTGATGTACGGCTGGCTGCCCGATGTCCGGCAGCGCCTGTCGACGGTGCTTCCAGGCGCCCTGGTCGGCGCGATCTTCTGGGTCGGCGCCGCGGCGACGCTGTCGTACACGCTGCGCACCGTCGGCAAGCTGGCGCTGCTCTACGGCAGCTTCGCGGGCGTGGTGGCCACGCTCGTGTTCCTGTACATCAGCGCGACGACGTTGATCTTTGGCGCCGAGGTGAACGGCGTGCTGCGGGCATCGAAGAGCGCAAACGTGCCCGACGAAGAAAACTCGCACGCCGAGGCAGCGCGCTGAGGCGTCGGGCGCCCTTCCGGAATCAGGAAGCGGCGCTGTTCGTGCGCAGCCGCTCCGCCTCCCGCGCCAGCGCAACGGCTTCAACCACCTGTTGAAGCGACAGCGGCCCGGTCAACGCCACCTCGCCGGCCACGACGCTGTCCAGCGCCTCCTGCCCGCCGGGTCCCGCCACCCATGCAAAAGCCGACGTGATCGACCCGCCGCCGAACTTGGCGCGCAACGCCTTCGACGCGGCACGTCCGACTTCGGCAAACGCTGCCTGATCCGCCGCGGCCGATGCGGCACGAACGACGAGGCAGAACGCGGCGAGCTTGTCGGCTTCGGTACGCAGACGGCGCGCCTTTCCGGCGCTCTGGGCTGGACGGACGGGCGGTGGAGTCGGAACGTGCGGCATCGGTGCATTCGGTTTCTGTGGCGGCTTTCGATTGTCGGTCCACGCTCGCGGCCGGACTTACGCTCGAAAAACGAGGAAGCAACTGCGTTTTTCTTCGTTCGCAAATAACCGTGAGCTGCATAACCTTGGCGTCCTTATGCAGTTTCTGCTGTTTTCGCGAGTTCCCGATATGCATCAACGCGCTACGCCCCCATCGACATTCACACGCCGCGCCACGTTCGCTGCCATCGGCCTGATCCTCTGCGCCGGCGCGACGCTGGCGACAGCCGCACCCGAAGTCGTCCGCATCGGCGTGGCCAGCGCCGGCGGCGGCGAGCCTGTGACCTGGGGCGGTTCGCCGGGTGGCGTGGTTCGGGCCAACCAGTGGCTGGAGGACGCCTTCAAGGCCTCCGGCGTCAAGGTCGAATGGCTGTTCTTCAAGGGCGCAGGCCCGGCCGTGAACGAAGCGTTGTCCAACAAGCAGATCGACTTTGCCTACCAGGGCGACCTGCCGGCGGTCGTCGGACGCGCGAACGGGCTCAAGACCAAGGTGCTGGTGACCAGCGGCACGCGCAACAACCTCTATGTCGTCACGCCGCCAAAATCCGACATCGCCGGGCTCGCCGACCTGAAGGACCGCAAGGTCTCGATCTTCCGCGGCACCAACGGACACCTGGTCGCGATCAACGTGCTGGCCGGCGTCGGGCTGACGGAGCGCGACCTGAAGGCGGTGAACCTCGACGCCGGCAGCGCGCAGGCGGCGATCGTTTCCAACGGCGTGGACGCAGCGTTCGGCGGCTACGAATGGTTCAAGGTGCGCGACCAAGGTCTGGCGAAGGTGATCTACAGCACGCAGGGCAAGGACCCGGCGCTGACACGCCAGGCCGCGCTGCTGGTGCGGGAAGAATTCGAGCAGGCCCATCCGGCCGAGGTGCAGAAGGTGGTCGACACCTTCGTGCGCGCCGCCGACTGGTCTTCCGAAGAGAAGAACCGCACCGAGCTGTTCCGCATCTGGGCGCGCAGCGGGACGCCGATTGCCTCGTGGGAAGCGGAATTCGACAAACAACCGCTGGCCCACCGCAACTCGCCGTTGATCGACGACTTCATCGTGGCGCGCTACAAGGCGGTCGCCGACGACGCGGCCAAGCTCAAGCTGATCCGACGCCCGGTCTCGATCGACGGCTGGTTCGAGCCGCGCTATCTGAAGGTCGCGCTGAAACAGCAGGGCCTCGAAAAGCGCTGGGGCGCGTTCGACGCCACCGGTCGCGTCAAGCGGGATCCCGCTTCGGCCGCTGCGGCTGCTTCCGTCGCACTTCGCTGATTTTTCGATGTCGAACGCCCTCCATCTCACCGGCCGGCGCATCGAGCCGTTCCTGCTGCCCGCCGCGCTGCTGGCGCTGTGGACGCTCGGCGCGGCGCAAGGCTGGATCTCGCCGCAGGTGTTGCCGCCGCCGCAGTACGTCTGGGAAACGCTGCGCGACCTGGCGACGCACGGCGCTCTATGGCTGCATGCGCAGGCCAGCCTGCAGCGCGTGCTGGTCGGCTTCGTGGTCGGCAGCGCCATCGGTCTGGCGCTCGGCACGGCGATGGGACTGTCGAAAACCGCCGAGGCCTATCTGCTGCCCACCTTCAATGCGCTGGTGCAGATTCCGGTGCTCGGCTGGATGCCATTCGTGCTGCTGCTGGTCGGCATCGGCGAGCCGCTGAAGTACATCCTGAT
>JAQGMX010000071.1 GCA_028292145.1 Variovorax sp. | reverse complement strand
CTGGTGATGCACATCGGCGACTACCACTACCGCGAGAACGCCTGCCCGCAGGACATCGCCGGCTGCAAGGACAGCGCCTGGGGCTACGGCTGGGACACCTGGGAGGCCGACCTGTTCAAGCCGGCGGCTTCGCTGCTGGCGGCAGCGCCCTGGGTCTTCGCGCGCGGCAATCACGAGGAATGCGCGCGCGCCGGCCAGGGCTGGATGCGCTTTCTCGATGTGCGCAGCTACGGCGCGACGCTGAGCTGCGACAGCCCGGCCAATGACAACACGGCCAACTTCAGCGAGCCCTACGCCGTCGCGCTGGGTAAGGACACGCGGGTCGTGATCTTCGATTCGGCCAAGGCGGGCACGGCCGCGTTCGGCGCCAGCGACTTCAAGTTCCCGATCTACCAGGCGCAGTTCCGCACGGTGGCGAACCTGGTGGCCGACACCACGAAGACTTCGCTGTTCGCCAACCACCATCCGATCCTGGCTTTCGCGCCTATCGCCGGCGGTTCGCCGGCGCCGGGCAACAACGGCCTGCAGGCGGTGATGCGGTCGCTCAACCCGGTGGCGTACTACCCGGACGGCGTGAAGATCGCGTTGCACGGCCATGTGCATGATTTCCAGGCGCTCAACTTCAGCAGCGCGCATCCGGCCACGTTCGTCACCGGCAACGGCGGCGACAACGTCGACGTGAACCTGCCCGATCCGTTCCCGGCCGGACTCACGCCGGCGCCGGGCGTGGTCCTCGACCGCATCACGCACACCAACACCTTCGGTTTCATGATGATGGAGCGCAGCGGCAGCGGCTCGCCCTGGCTCTACAAGGCCTACACGCGTGACGGCAAGCTGCTCACCACCTGCGTGCCCACAGGTTCGAAGATCAGCTGCGACAAGACCGGCTTCCTCGCGCCATGACGCTGCGCAGCGGCTGTGTCGCCCTGGCTTGGGTCGTTCTGGCGCTGTTGACCGGCACGGCACGCGCCGAAACGGTTGCGGCGGATGTGCCACGGCTCGTCGGCCATGTCGGCGACACGCCGCAGTACGCTGCGATCGTTCCCGCCGCGCGTCCGCTCGCGCAGCCGACGCCGGAACGCATTGCGCTGGGTCGCCAGCTGTTCGGCGACATTCGGCTGTCGCAGCCCAAAGGCACGAGTTGCGCGAGCTGCCACGACCCGGCCCAGGCTTTCACCGGTTTCAACGGCGGTCGCGACGGCGTGGCCGGCGGCAGCATCCGCAGCCGGCTGGGCACCCGCAACCCGCCTTCGCTGACTTACGCACGCTACCTGCCGCCGCTGTATTTCTATCAGGACGACGATGCGCAGGTGCCCGCGCCCTTCGGCGGCCTGATGCTCGACGGCCGCGCCGACACCCTGGCCCAGCAGGTGAAAGAGCCGCTGCTGGCGCGCCACGAGATGAACCTGGGCACGGCGCGCGCAGCGGCGCGTCGGCTGAAGGAATCCGGCTATGAAAAAGCTTTCGAGGTGCAGTTCGGCGCCGGCGTACTGGGCGATCCGGAGCGGGCGCTCAAGGCGTTCGGCAGCAGCCTGGAGGCGTACCTTCAGAGCGACGAACTCTCGCCGTTCGACTCGCGCTTCGACGAATCGCTGCGGGGAAAGCCGTCGATGAGCCTGGAGGAACGCCGTGGGCTGGCGATCTTCCGCAATCCGGACCAGGGCAACTGCGCCTCGTGCCACAGCGTCAGCGTGACGTCGAGCAATCCGGCGCGCTCCTTGTTCACCGATTTCGGCTACGAGGCGCTGGGTGTGCCGCGCAACCGAAAGTTGCCGGCGAATGCGCGCGCCGACGCGTTCGACCTCGGTCTGTGCCGCACCGCCGAAGCACGCCGCTGGCCGGAAAGCGAGGCTTGGTGCGGTTATTTCCGCACGCCGAGCCTGCGGAACGTCGCGGTGCGCCAGCGCTTCATGCACAACGGGGTGTTGACCTCGCTGCGCGATGCCGTGCGCTTCTACGCCACGCGATCGACGGCGCCGGCCGACTGGTACGGCAAGCATCCGGTGTTCGACGACCTGCCCGAAGCGATGCGCGGCAACGTCAACATCGTCAGCACACCGCTCAATCGCCGCGTCGGCAGCACGCCGGCGCTGAGCGAAGCCGACATCGACGCGCTCGTCGCGTTCCTCGGCACGCTGACCGACAAGCGCTACGTCGGCGCGGGCGTCTTGGGTTTGAAGTCGCAGTAGGCCGAAACCGCGCATTCCCAGCACCGCGGCTTGCGCGCCACGCAGACGTAGCGGCCGTGCAGGATCAGCCAGTGGTGCGCATGCAGCCGGTACGCCGGCGGCACGCGCTTTTCCAGCTTCATTTCGACGATCAGCGGCGTCTTGCCGGGTGCGAGTCCGGTGCGGTTGCCGACGCGGAAGATGTGCGTGTCGACCGCCATCGTCGGTTCGCCGAAGGCCACGTTCAACACCACGTTGGCCGTCTTGCGTCCGACGCCCGGCAGCGCTTCGAGTTCGGCGCGCTGCCGCGGAACCTCGCCGCCGTGCAGGTCGACCAGCATGCGGCAGGTCGCCATCAGGTGCTTCGCCTTGCTCCGGTACAGGCCGATAGTCTTGATGTAGCTCTCCAGTCCCTCGATGCCCAGATCGAGGATCGCCTGCGGCGTGTTGGCGACCGGGTATAGCTTGCGCGTCGCCTTGTTGACGCCGACATCGGTGGCTTGCGCGGAGAGCAGCACGGCGGCGAGCAACTCGAAAGGCGAGTCGTATTCGAGCTCGGTCTCAGGCGTCGGATTGGCCGCCTGCAGCGCGGCGAAGAAGGATTCGATGGCGTCTTTTTTCATGCGGCCTGGAGTCGTGCGGCGGTGGCGCGGACAC
>JAQGMX010000404.1 GCA_028292145.1 Variovorax sp. | reverse complement strand
CTGCGCGGGCGGTGCGGCTGTTCCGGAACGGGGCGAATCAGGCGGTGCGGATTCCAAAGGAGTTCGAACTACCAGGCAACGAAGCCGTCATGCGCCGCGAAGGCGGACGCCTGATCATCGAGGCCGTGCCTGTCAAACCGGTCAAGGGCAGCGCCGCGGCGTTGCTCGCACTTCTTGCGACGATGGAACCCATCGACGAGGAATTTCCGAATGTCGATGAAGGATTGCTGCCACTCGACGACATCGAGCTATGACAGCTCCCAGGCTTTTGCTCGACACCAACATCCTCTCGCACATGATGCGAGACCCGCAAGGCGTCGCGGCGCGCCGGCTCCAGGCCGTGATCGATTGCGCAGGCGATGTCCAAGTCTGCACCAGCGTCATCGTTGATTGCGAGATCGCTTTCGGTCTGGCGCGAAAACCGTCGCTTGCACGAGAACGCGCTTACGCCGGACTGCAGCAGATCGTCGAAGTTCTGCCGATCAATGAAGCCGTCACGCCACATTACGCGCGTATCCGCGATCACCTCGAGCGCCTGGGCACGCCCATCGGCCCAAACGATCTATTGATAGCGGCCCATGCGGCGGCACTGGATGCAACTCTCGTCACCGACAACGAACGCAAATTTCTCCGCGTTCCCGGCCTGCAAGTCGAAAACTGGCTGCGCGACGCCACCGCTGTTTCCTGAACCTCCCCGAATGACGTCCACCACCCCTCCCTCCACCGCCCCCGGCCTCGTCCTGCGCGGCTTCATGCCGCCCGTTCGCCTCGCCGACTTCAAGCTCATCGCGTTCGACATGGACTCGACGCTGATCGACATCGAATGCATCGACGAAATCGCGGACGCGGTCGGCAAGAAGATCGAAGTCGCCGCCATCACCGAGGCAACGATGCGCGGCGAGATCAAGGACTTCAAGGAAAGCCTGACGCGGCGCGTGGCGCTGCTCGAAGGCGTGCCGGTGGCGGCGCTGCAGCAGGTCTACGACCAGCGGCTGCACCTCAACCCTGGCGCCGAAGCATTGGTGACGGCCTGCAAGGCGGCGGGCATGAAAGTGCTGCTGGTCTCGGGCGGCTTCACCTTCTTCGCGGACCGCGTGAAGGCGCGTCTGGGCATCGATTTCGCGCGGTCGAACCTGCTGGAAGAGGCCGACGGCCAGCTCACCGGCCGCGTGACCACGCAAACCTGGGGCGACATCTGCGACGGCGCCGAGAAGCGCCGCACGCTGCTGGAACTGGCTTCGCTGATGGGCATTTCACCCGCGCAGACCATCGCAGTCGGCGACGGCGCCAACGACCTGCCGATGATGGGTGCCGCGGGCCTGTCGGTCGCGTTTCATGCGAAGCCGAAGGTTCGCGAAAAGGCGATGGTGGCGATCGACGAAGGCGGACTCGACCGCCTGCTGGAAGTGCTGGTCTAGCCTTCCAGATCGTCAAGATCGTCAAGGTTGTTCGCGGCCGCCTCGCGACGCGAACGCTTTTCGCCGGCTTCACCTTCGGGGCGGGCCTGCCGATGGCCGTGCTTGGCGAGAATTTCGACATAGAACTGCTTGCCGGACTCCTTGACCACGCCATCGATCAGCCCTGTGATCTCGGCCAGATGCACTGGCGCTGCCGATTCCTGGCTCGCGCCGAACTTGCAGTCGAAGTCCCAGAAATCCACGCCTTCGGGCAGGTCGCGGCGCCGTTCGCGCTTGATGTATTTGCGGATCTCGTGCTTGACGGCTTCGAGGACCCGGTCCGGGTTCTTGCCGTCGATGTGAAGTTGGAACGTCTTTTTCATGGGTGATTCTATAAATCTAGGAATTTCGGCCGGGAGATTCGCCGTTTACATTCGATGGCTCAACAGGAAACAGGTGAACGTATGGCGCGCGCAAACGATTGGGCAGGCAAGGTGATGGCATTGGTCAACGGCGGCAACAGGGCCGCCGCGATCGCGCAGATCAAGGTCGCCCCGAGCGTGAAGGACCTGAAGGCGCTACAGACGGTGATGACGCTGTCCCGCCTCTCGGGCAAGTGGAAGGACCTCGACGCGGCGATCATCGACAACCTGGCGCTCCTTTCGGCGCCGAGGCTTCACCGCTCGCCGTGATCGCGCAGGATCAGAGCGCCTTGCCAAGGCGGGCGATGCCCTCTTCGATCTTCTCGACATTGGCCGTCGCGAAGCTCAGGCGCAGGGTCGCGAGGTCCGGGTTCTCGGCGTAGAACGGCGCGCCGGGCACGAAGGCCACGAGCTGCGCGATGGCCTTCTTCGCGAACGCGGAGGCGTCGTTTGGCTTGCCGTTCGCACCCGTCAGGCGTGCCCAGAAGAACAATCCGCCGACCGGCTGCGTGAACTCGATCGCATCGCCGAGTTCGCGCTTCAGCGCGGCGCCCATCGCCAGCGCCCGCTCGCCGTAGACCTTGCGGACGTTGGCCAGCGTCGCGGGCATGCGGCCGCTCTTCAGGTATTGCGCGGCGGTGGCTTGCGCGAAGGTGCTGGTGTGGGCATCGCTGAACTGCTTGCACATCGTGGCTTTCGACAACAGCTCCTCCGGCGCGATCATCCAGCCGATGCGCAGGCCGGGGCTCAGCACCTTGCTCAGGCTGCCGCAGTGCGCAATCAGTTCGCGGCTGCCGGGCACGTCTTTCGACAGCGCCAGGATCGACGGCGGCGGCGCCTCGCCGAAATACAGGTCTCCGTACGGATCGTCTTCGACGATCAGCGTCTGGTACTTGACCGCCATCTCCAGCACCTTCTTCCGGCGCTCCAGGCTCAGCATCGCGCCGCTCGGATTGCCGAAGGTCGGGATCAGGTAGACGAATTTCGGCTTGTGCTCGGCAATGAGTTTCTCGAGCTCGTCAGTCTTGACGCCGTTCGCATCGACCGGCGCGCTGATCAGCTGCGCACCGTAGAGGCGGAAGCACTGGATCGTCGCCAGAAACGTCGGGCCTTCGACGATCACCTTGTCGCCGGGCGAAATCATCGTCTTGCCGAGCAGGTCGAGCGCCTGCTGGCTGCCGGTGGTGACGATCAGGCCGCTCGGGCCGACATCGACGCCCTTGGTCTTCATGAAGGCCGAGAGTTGCGTGCGCAGCGGCTCGTAGCCTTCGGTGGCGCCGTACTGCAGGGCGGCGCCGGGTTCCTCGTCGAGCGCCCTGGCGCTGGCTTCTTTCAGGCCTTCGACGTCGAACATCGCGCTGTCCGGGAATCCGCCCGCGAAACTGATGATGCCGGGCGTACCGAGCAGCTTGAAGAGTTCGCGGATGGCGGAGGTTTCGACGTTGTCGAGGCGGGAGGCGAATTGCATGACG
>JAQGMX010000393.1 GCA_028292145.1 Variovorax sp. | reverse complement strand
TTCACGCCTTCCGACGCGGCGTGGTCGACGTCGGGTACGGGTGGCGAAGTCAAGAATTGGGCCGGCCGCATCGGCGCCTGGCTGGCGGACGGCAGCTATTTCCTGGGTGGTTATTCGATCTGGTGGTGTCTGGCCGCCGGTTTGAGGGTCTGGCTGTCGTCGTTGGCAGGGTGGCTGCGTGGCGGCGAAACGACACCCGGTGCCGAACCGGCGCCGCTCGGACGCTTCAATCGCAGCCGCATCGCATTCTGGTGCGGTCTGGTGTTGTTGCTCTGCGCGAGCGCGATGCTGGAATGGTCGCGCCTGTATCGACTCGAATTCCGTCTGCCCGGTCACGGCGGCGGCGTACTGGGCTATTTCGTCGGACCTATGAGCGTCAAGTGGATCGGTTTCACCGGTTCTGCGCTGATTGCGATCGCGGGCGGCGTCATCGGCGCCGCACTTGTCTTCCGCTTTTCCTGGACCCACATCGCCGAACGTGTGGGTGCGCGTGTGTATTCGCTGTTCGAATCGCGCCGCGAAAAGCGCGAGATTGCGGAAGATCTCGCGATGGGCCGCAAGGCGGTCCGCGAGCGCGAAGAGGGGCCGCCGACCGAGCGCGGCGATGGGCCTTCGCTCGACACCGAGCCGGGCCGGTTGCCCAGCGCGCCGCGATCGAAGAAGCGTGCCGCTTCGCCGCCGGTCCAGATCGAGCCGGCGATGCCCGAGGCGCCGGCCAGCGACCGCGTGATCAAGGAGCGCCAGAAGCCGCTGTTCCGCGACGCGCTCGACAGCAAGCTGCCGCAGGTCTCGCTGCTCGATGCGGCGCAACTGCGCCAGGAAACAGTCTCGCCCGACACGCTCGAGATGACCTCTCGGATGATCGAGAAGAAGCTGAAGGATTTCGGCGTCGATGTTCGCGTGGTGCTGGCGTCGCCCGGTCCGGTGATTACGCGCTACGAGATCGAGCCCGCCACCGGTGTGAAAGGTTCGCAGATCGTCGGCCTGGCGAAAGACCTGGCGCGTTCGCTGTCGCTGGTTTCGATCCGCGTGGTCGAGACGATTCCCGGCAAGAACTACATGGCGCTCGAATTGCCGAATGCCAAGCGCCAGTCGATCAAGCTGAGCGAAATCCTCGGTTCGCAGATCTACAACGAGGGCAAATCGATGCTCACGATGGGTCTGGGCAAGGACATCGTCGGCAATCCGGTGGTGGCAGACCTTGCCAAGATGCCGCACGTGTTGGTTGCCGGCACGACGGGCTCGGGCAAGTCGGTCGGTATCAACGCAATGATCCTGAGTCTGCTCTACAAGGCGGAAGCGCGCGACGTGCGCCTGCTCATGATCGACCCGAAGATGCTTGAAATGTCGGTCTACGAAGGCATTCCGCATCTGCTGGCGCCCGTCGTGACCGACATGCGGCAGGCGGCGCACGGCCTGAACTGGTGCGTGGCCGAGATGGAACGCCGCTACAAGCTGATGAGCAAGCTGGGCGTGCGCAATCTGGCCGGCTACAACGTCAAGATCGACGAAGCCAAGGCGCGCGAGGAGTTCATCTACAACCCGTTCAGCCTGACGCCGGACGATCCGGAACCGCTGAAGCGCGAACCGCACATCGTCGTCGTGATCGACGAACTGGCCGACCTGATGATGGTGGTCGGCAAGAAGATCGAAGAGCTGATCGCCCGTCTGGCCCAAAAGGCGCGCGCGGCCGGTATCCACCTGATCCTTGCGACCCAGCGCCCCAGCGTGGACGTGATCACTGGCCTGATCAAGGCCAACATCCCGACCCGGATCGCATTCCAGGTGTCGAGCAAGATCGACAGCCGCACCATCCTTGACCAGATGGGCGCCGAAGCGCTGCTCGGCATGGGCGACATGCTCTACATGCCAAGCGGCACCGGTTTGCCGATCCGCGTTCACGGCGCCTTTGTGAGCGACGAGGAAGTGCACCGCGTGGTGGCCTATCTCAAGTCGCAGGGCGAGCCCGATTACATCGAAGGCGTGCTCGAAGGGGGAACCGTCGACGGCGACGGCGATCTATCGGGCAGCGATGGCGATGGAGAAAAGGATCCGATGTACGACCAGGCGGTCGAAGTCGTGCTCAAGAACCGCAAGGCGAGCATTTCCCTGGTCCAGCGCCATCTGAAAATTGGCTACAACCGCGCGGCGCGACTGGTCGAGGACATGGAAAACGCCGGGCTGGTGAGTGCGATGAGCACCAGCGGGCAGCGTGAAATCCTGGTTCCGGCGCGCAGCGAATGACACAAGGGAATCGAGCGGCATGAACAAGAAATACTGGATCGGTCTGTGCCTGGCAGCAGCTGCCGCAGGCGCCTGGGCCGATGGGCTGCAGAGCCTGGAGAATTTCGTCAAGGGCGCGAAGTCCGGACGTGCCGACTTCACCCAGACGGTGACGGCGCCATCGCGCGACGGCCAGCCGCCGCGTGCAAAGACGTCGACCGGCACTTTCGAATTCCAGCGGCCCGGCAAATTCAAGTTCGACTACAAGAAACCGTTCGCGCAGACCATCGTCGCCGACGGGCAATCGCTGTGGCTGTACGACGTGGAACTCAATCAGGTCACGCAGCGCGCACAAGCGCAGGCGCTCGGTTCGACGCCTGCCGCGTTGATTGCAGCCGC
>JAQGMX010000362.1 GCA_028292145.1 Variovorax sp. | reverse complement strand
AGGCGGTCGCCATCGTGTTGGCAGTGAGCTTCGTCGCGCTCGGCCTGCACAAGGGCGGGCGATTCGGCTGGCACATCGACGTCCGGCCGGGGCTGGTGGTGGCGATCACGATTCCGCTGGTGCTGGCGGTCACTTTCCTGGCGATGAACTACTTCAACATCGGGCTGCACAAGGTGTCGCTCGGCTCGCTCATCATCGCGCTCGGGCTGCTGGTCGACGACGCCATCATCGCGGTCGAGATGATGGTGCGGACGATGGAGGAGGGCTACGACAAGGTCCGCGCCGCGACCTTCGCCTACGACGTCACCGCCAAGCCGATGCTGACCGGCACGCTCATCACCGCCGCGGGCTTCCTGCCGATCGGCCTGGCCAAATCCGTGACCGGCGAGTACACCTTCGCGATTTTCGCGGTGACGGTGATCGCGCTGGTGCTGTCGTGGATCGTGTCGGTGTATTTCGTGCCGTATCTCGGCACATTGCTGCTCAAGGTCAAGAAGCACGACCCGGACGCGCCGCCGCACGAACTGTTCGATTCGCGCTTCTACAACGGCTTTCGACGCACGGTGGACTGGTGCATCATGCACCGCTGGCTGACCATTGCTGCGACGGTGGCGATCTTCGGGCTCGGCATCGTCGGAATGGGGCGCGTGCAGCAGCAGTTCTTCCCGGATTCGAGCCGGCCGGAGATCATGGTCGAGCTCTGGTTGCCCGAAGGCACGTCGTTCGCGGCCAATGAGGAGGTCGCCAAACGCGTCGAACAGCGCCTGATGACCGAGGACGCCGTGGCGACGGTCAGTACCTGGGTCGGCAACGGCGTTCCTCGCTTCTACCTGCCGCTCGACCAGATCTTCCCGCAAAGCAACGTGTCGCAGATGATCGTGCTGGCCAAGGACCTGACGCAGCGCGAGGTGCTGCGCAAGCGCCTGCCGGAGATTCTGGCCCAGGAGTTTCCCGAAGTCCGCGGTCGGGCCAAGCTGTTGCCGAACGGGCCGCCGGTTGCGTATCCGGTGCAGTTTCGCGTGATCGGCACCGATCCGGCAGAGTTGCGCCGGCGCGCCGACGAAGTGAAGGCCGTGATGCGCGCCAACACAAGCCTGCGCGGCGTGAACGACAACTGGAACGAGTCGGTGAAGGTGATCCGGCTGGAAGTCGACCAGGCCAAGGCGCGGACGCTCGGTGTCACCAGCCAGGCCATCGCGCAGGCCGCACGCACGATGTTCAGCGGAACGACCGTCGGCCAATATCGCGAGAACGATCGGCTGATCGACATCGTCCTGCGCCAGTCGCCGGACGAGCGCGAAGCGATTTCGGATATCGGCAACGCCTACCTGCCGACCGCATCGGGCAAATCGATTCCTCTTACGCAGATCGCTCGTCCGGTGTTCACCTGGGAGCCGGGCGTGATGTGGCGGCAGAACCGCGACTACGCCATCACGGTTCAGGCCGACCTGGCCGAAGGTCTGCAGGGCGCAACGGTGACTTCTCAATTGCTTCCAAAGCTGCGCGAGATCGAAGCCGCCTGGCGCGCCGAAGGCAGCGGCGGCTATCGGATAGAGGTGGCCGGCGCTGTGGAAGAAAGCAGCAAGGGCTCGACATCGATCGTCGCCGGCGTGCCTATCATGCTGTTCCTCGTCTTCACGCTGCTGATGCTCCAGCTGCACAGCTTCAGCCGCGCGCTGCTGGTGTTCATGACCGGGCCGCTCGGCATCGCCGGCGTGGCTGCGGCGCTGTTGCTCCTGAATCGTCCGTTCGGCTTCGTCGCGCTGCTCGGCGTGATCGCGCTGATGGGCATGATCCAGCGCAATTCGGTGATCCTGATCGACCAGATCGAAAGCGATCGCGCAGCCGGCGTGCCGGCCTGGGATGCGATCGTCGAATCGGCGGTGCGCCGGCTGCGGCCGATCGTGCTGACGGCGGCTGCCGCCGTGCTGGCGATGATCCCGTTGTCGCGCAGCGTTTTCTGGGGCCCGATGGCCGTGGCGATCATGGGCGGGCTCATCGTGGCCACTGTCCTGACCCTGCTGGCGCTGCCCGCGATGTATGCCGCCGCCTTTCGCGTGAGGCGGGAGCCGGAAGGTGTTCCGAATCGCGGCTAAAATGCGCGGTTGCCGATTTCAACGGGTGGGCTGCAGCGATCTGCACACCACCCGTCTTTGCATTGAATTTCACCTGACAGCGCGGGTGGCGAAATTGGTAGACGCACCAGGTTTAGGTCCTGACGTTCGCAAGAACGTGCCGGTTCGAGTCCGGCCCCGCGCACCAGCCCCATATCCTTTGAGGAAAACAGAATGACCGTGAACGTTGAAACCCTCGAAAAGCTCGAGCGCAAGATCGTATTGACCTTGCCAGTCGGCATCATCCAGTCGGAAGTGGATTCGCGTCTCAAGAAGCTGGCACGCACCGTCAAGATGGACGGTTTCCGTCCCGGCAAGGTGCCGATGAACGTCGTCAACCAGCGTTACGGCTATTCGGTCCATTTTGAAGTCATGAACGACAAGGTCGGCGAGGCCTTTTCCAAGGCAGCCAACGAAGCCAAGCTCCGTGTCGCCGGCCAGCCGCGCATCACCGAGAAGGAAGAGTCGGCGGAAGGCGAAATGGCTTTCGACGCGGTCTTCGAAGTTTTCCCCGAAGTCAAGATCAACGATCTGTCCAATGCCGAAATCGAGCGCGTCACTGCCGACGTGAGCGACGAAGCGATCGACAAGACGCTCGACATCCTGCGCAAGCAGCGCCGTACCTTCGCGCAGCGCGCGCAGGACGCGGCCGCCGAAGACAACGACCGCGTGACGGTCGACTTCGAAGGCAAGATCGACGGCGAAACCTTCCAGGGCGGCAAGGCTGAAGACTTCCAGTTCATCATCGGCGAAGGCCAGATGCTGAAAGAATTCGAAGATGCGGTGCGCGGCCTGAAGTCCGGCGACAGCCGTACCTTCCCGCTGTCGTTCCCCGAGGACTATCACGGCAAGGACGTGGCCGGCAAGCAGGCCGACTTCATGGTCACCGTGAAGAAGATCGAAGCCTCGCACCTGCCCGAGATCAACGAGCAGTTGGCCAAGTCGCTCGGCATCGAGGAAGCCACCGTCGAAGGCCTGCGGGCCGACATCAAGCGCAACCTCGAGCGCGAAGTGAAGTTCCGTCTGCTGGCACGCAACAAGAATGCGGTCATGGACGCGCTCATCGCCAACGCCGAACTCGACCTGCCGAACGCCAGCGTGCAGTCGGAAGTCGAGCGCATGATCGAAGGCGCCCGCGCCGAACTCAAGCAGCGTGGCATCAAGGACGCCGACAAGGCACCGATTCCTGAAGAAGTCTTCCGCCCGCAGGCCGAGCGCCGCGTGCGCTTGGGTCTCGTGGTCGCCGAACTCGTTCGCGCCAACGAACTGCAGGCCAAGCCTGAGCAGATCAAGACGCATATCGACGAACTCGCCGGCAGCTACGAAAAGCCGGCCGACGTGGTTCGCTGGTACTTCAGCGACAACCGCCGCCTTGCCGAAGTCGAGGCCGTAGTGATCGAGAACAATGTGACGGATTTCGTGCTCGGCAAAGCGAAGGTCACGGAAAAGTCGGTTTCTTTCGACGAACTGATGGCGCAGCCGCAACAGGGCTGATCGCTGGCGCTGCAAGGGGCTTGTGCTTTCGGCGCGAGTCCCAATTTGATCCGGGTTACGGAACGAAAACATCTGGGAAAGCACATATGAGCGCACAGGAAATTCAAGGCCTCGGCATGGTGCCGATGGTGATCGAGCAGTCCGGCCGCGGCGAGCGGTCCTATGACATCTACTCGCGTCTGCTCAAGGAGCGCGTGATTTTCCTTGTGGGTGAGGTCAACGACCAGACTGCCAACCTGGTGGTGGCGCAGTTGCTGTTCCTCGAGAGCGAGAACCCGGACAAGGACATCTCGTTCTACATCAACTCGCCTGGCGGCAGCGTGAGCGCCGGCATGGCGATCTACGACACGATGCAGTTCATCAAGCCGGCAGTGTCGACCCTGTGCATCGGCTTTGCGGCCAGCATGGGTGCCTTCCTCTTGGCGGCCGGCGAAAAAGGCAAGCGCTTCTCGCTGCCGAATTCCAAGGTGATGATTCACCAAGTCCTGGGCGGTGCCCGCGGCCAGGCGACCGACATCGAGATCCATGCGCGAGACATCCTGCGTACCAAGGACCAGATGAATCGCATTCTGGCCGAGCGCACCGGCCAGCCGCTCGAGAAAATCGCACGCGATACCGAGCGCGATTATTTCCTGACGGCGGACGAGTCGAAGGACTATGGTCTGATCGACCAGGTCATTTCGAAGCGCGGTTGATCCGCTCCGGCGCAGCGTTTTGACAGCGCCGCGCCACAGTGGCGCTACCCGATAACGGCGTTTTCCATGCGGAGAACGCCGTTTTTGTTCAGAAGTCCGAATTCAGGTCTTCGCTATCATTGTTGAATTCAGTTACGAAGGCATCAGTACATGGCCGAGAAAAAAGGCTCTTCCAGCGAGAAAACGCTTTACTGCTCCTTTTGCGGCAAGAGCCAGCATGAGGTCAAGAAGCTCATCGCAGGTCCGTCGGTATTCATTTGCGACGAGTGCATCGATCTATGCAATGAGATCATCCGCGACGAGTTGCCGAGCGGCGATGAGGTGCGCGATCCGCGCAGTGATCTGCCGACGCCGCTCGAGATCAAGAACAATCTCGACAACTATGTGATCGGCCAGGAGCCCGCGAAGCGCATGCTCTCCGTGGCGGTCTACAACCATTACAAACGCCTGCGCCACAAGGAAAAGTCAAAGGGCGAGGAAGTCGAACTCAGCAAGAGCAACATCTTGCTGATCGGCCCGACCGGTTCGGGCAAGACGCTGCTGGCGCAGACGCTGGCGCGGATGCTCGACGTGCCGTTCGTGATGGCCGATGCCACGACGCTGACCGAAGCCGGGTACGTCGGCGAAGACGTCGAGAACATCATCCAGAAGCTGCTGCAGAGCTGCAACTATGAAGTCGAGCGGGCGCAGCGCGGCATCGTCTACATCGACGAGATCGACAAGATTTCTCGTAAGTCGGACAACCCGTCGATCACGCGCGACGTGTCGGGCGAGGGCGTCCAGCAGGCGCTGCTCAAGCTGATCGAGGGAACGATGGCCAGCGTGCCGCCGCAAGGTGGCCGCAAGCATCCGAACCAGGATTTCCTGCAGGTCGACACGACCAACATCCTGTTCATCTGCGGCGGTGCTTTCGCCGGCCTTGAGAAGGTCATCGAAAACCGCACGGAAGCTTCCGGCATCGGTTTCGGCGCGTTGGTGCGCAGCAAGGCACAGCGCAGCCTGACCGACGTGTTCCGCGAAGTCGAGCCTGAAGACCTGATCAAGTTTGGTCTCATCCCCGAACTGGTCGGTCGCATGCCCGTCATCGCTTCGCTGGCCGAGTTGAGCGAAGACACGCTAGTCAAGATCCTGACCGAGCCGAAGAACGCCGTCGTGAAGCAGTTCGTGAAGCTGCTCCAGATGGAGGGCGTCGATCTCGAGATTCGTCCGGGTGCTCTCAAGGCGATTGCACGCAAGGCGCTGGCACGCAAGACCGGCGCGCGCGGACTGCGTTCGATTCTGGAGCAGTCGTTGATCGACACGATGTTCGAGCTGCCCAACGCGACCAACGTCGACAAGGTGGTCGTCGAGGAATCGACCATCGAAGAAAACAAACCGCCGTTGCTGGTGTATCGTGAAGCGGCCAAGAAGGCATAGGCCTTTTTGAACGCTGAACGCGTTCCCTCCGATGAACGCGCCGTCCGGACTTGAAATTCGGGCGGCGCGTTCCATCTTTGTCTGATCACTTCGAGGATCCGCATGTCCGGCCACACCCCTTTACCCCCTGACGCCATCGACCTGCCGCTGCTGCCGCTGCGAGACGTCGTGGTGTTCCCCCATATGGTGATCCCGCTTTTCGTGGGGCGCCCCAAGAGCATCAAGGCGCTTGAGCTCGCCATGGAAGCCGAGCGGCGCATCATGCTGGTCGCCCAGAAAGCCGCTGCCAAGGACGAGCCGTCGGTCGAGGACATGTTTGAGGTCGGCTGCGTGTCGACCATCCTCCAGATGCTCAAGTTGCCCGATGGCACCGTCAAGGTGCTGGTTGAAGGCCAGCAGCGCGCCCGCGTCAACACCATTCATGACGGCGAGACGCATTTCACCGCCAACGTGACGCCGTTGGCGGCACCCGATGCGGCCAGCCAGAAAAGCACCGAGATCGAAGCCTTGCGCCGCGCGGTGATGCAACAGTTCGACCAGTACGTCAAACTGAACAAGAAGATTCCTCCTGAAATCCTGACGTCGATTTCCAGCATCGACGACCCGGGCCGTCTGGCCGACACCATCGCCGCGCATCTGCCGCTCAAGCTCGACAACAAGCAGGGCGTGCTGGATCTCGACGAAGTCAAGGCGCGTCTGGAAAACCTCTTCGGCCAGCTGGAGCGCGAGGTCGACATCCTGAACGTCGACAAGAAGATCCGTGGCCGCGTCAAGCGACAGATGGAAAAGAACCAGCGCGACTTCTATCTGAACGAGCAGGTCAAGGCCATCCAGAAGGAACTGGGCGAGGGCGAGGACGGCGCGGACATCGAGGAGATCGAGAAGAAGATCAAGCTCGCCAAGATGCCGAAGGAAGCGCTCAAGAAGGCCGAGAGCGAGTTGAAGAAACTCAAGCTGATGTCGCCGATGTCTGCCGAAGCGACGGTGGTGCGCAACTACATCGACGTGCTGATCGGCTTGCCGTGGAGCAAGAAGACGAAGATCAAGCACGACCTGGCCAATGCAGAAGCCGTGCTGAACGAAGACCACTACGGTCTGGACAAGGTCAAGGACCGCATCCTGGAATATCTCGCGGTGCAGCAACGCGTCGACAAGGTCAAGGCGCCGATCCTGTGTTTGGTCGGGCCACCCGGCGTGGGCAAGACCTCGCTGGGTCAGTCGATCGCAAAGGCCACCGGCCGCAAGTACACGCGCATGGCGCTTGGCGGCATGCGCGACGAGGCCGAGATTCGCGGCCATCGCCGTACCTACATCGGTGCGCTGCCGGGCAAGGTGCTGCAGAGCCTGAACAAGATCGGCACGCGCAATCCGCTGTTCCTGCTCGACGAGATCGACAAGCTGGGCACCGATTTCCGTGGCGATCCTTCGAGCGCGCTGCTTGAAGTGCTCGATCCGGAGCAGAACCATACGTTTGGCGACCATTACGTCGAGGTCGACTTCGACCTGAGCGACGTGATGTTCGTCGCGACCTCGAATTCGATGAACATCCCGTCGGCGCTGCTCGACCGGATGGAAGTCATCCGTCTCTCGGGTTATACCGAGGACGAGAAGACGCACATCGCATTGAAGTACCTGTTGCCGAAGCAGATGACGAACAACGGCGTGAAGGAGGAAGAACTCCTCATCACCGAAGAAGCCGTGCGCGACATCGTCCGCTACTACACGCGGGAAGCCGGCGTGCGTTCGCTGGAACGCGAGCTCTCCAAGATCTGCCGCAAGGTGGTCAAGGGCTTGCTGCTCAAGAAGATGACGCCGAAGGTGACGGTCGACGGTTC
>JAQGMX010000049.1 GCA_028292145.1 Variovorax sp. | reverse complement strand
AGGTCGAGCCCTGGCCGATGCCCTTGCTGAGCGCGGTCACCGACCCGCGGTGCAGCGCCGCAAGCCCCTGGACGATCGATAGCCCCAGCCCGAGCCCGCCGGCGCGGCGCGTCTTGGAAGAATCCTGTTGCCGCATCTGCTCGAACACGTGCGGCAAGAAGTCGGGATCGATGCCGCGGCCGGTGTCGTGCACGAACACCCGGACTTCCGATTGCGACGTCTGCACCTTGACGTCGATGGCGCCGCCGGCCTCGGTGAACTTGATGGCGTTGTCCATCAGGTTCGCGAGCATCTGCGTCACGCGCCGCTGGTCGCCCTGAATGATGCAGGGCGGCGATTCCGCGTAGTTCAATGCCACGCCCTTGGTCTGGGCCGCGTGCAGGTGTGCCGCCACGGCGTCGGCGGTGGCCTGGGAGATGTCGGTCGGCTGCAGATTCAGGACGAGTTTGCCGGCCGCCACGGCGGTCGCGTCGAGCAGATCGTCGATCAGCGCCGCCTGCTGCCGCGCGTGCGTGCGGATGACTTCGGCGGCCTTGATGGCGGTCGGGTCGTTCTGACCCTTGCGCCGGAGAATCTCGGCCCAGCCCGAGATCACGTTCAGCGGCGAACGCAGTTCATGCGAGACGACGGCGAGGAAATCGTCGCGCAACTTGCTCATCTGTTCGGCCTCTTCGCGCGCCGAGCGTTCGACGCGCAGCGCCTGGCGTGCGGTCTGGGCGTCCAGCACGACCTGGTGGACGTCGACGAGCGTGCCGACCCAGGCGGTGGTCATGCCGGCTTCGTCGGAAACCGGGCGCGCCGTGATGTCGTACCAGTGCGATTCGGTCTGCCCGTGCGGCATCAGGAGGCAGCGCATGTTCAGCGGCACGCCGGTCTTGAGGCTGCTCGGCCAGGACTGCAGCAGCACGGCGCCGGTGTCCTGCTCGAAAAGCGTCTCCAGCGGGCGGTGCAGCAGCTGTTCGGGCGTCGAGGATATCCGCAGCCAGGCCTGGTTCACGTACTCGACCCTGCCGCTCGCATCGGTCTGAAAGACGCGCTGCGAGATCGAATCGGCCAGCGCGGCGAACTGCTGCTCGCTCAAATGCCGCGCCGCAGCCTGCGTGCGCGTGGTGCGCGCCATGCGCTCCATCGCGCGCTGCACGCCGGCGACTTCGCTCAGCGAGCCCGACACCGATCGTGGGCCGGATCCTTTCTCGAACGCCGATATCGCTGCCATCCGCGTGTCGTCGCCGCCCTGCGCTAGCTGACGGATCGGGCGCAGCAACCGCCCGGTCGCCCACCATGCGAGCAGCGCGCCGACGAGTCCCAGCAGGGTGGCGCCGAGCAGGAAAGCCGTGCGCAGGTGGCTGGCCGCCTGCGCAGCCAGTGCCTGCGGCTGCCGAGCGATCACGCGCCAGCCGAAACCGGGAAAGTCGCCTTTTGCTTCCGTCGCCGAGACGACGGTCAGGTAATCGCCGCCGTCCGGCCACTTGACGACGGAGGCCGGCTTGTCCTGCAGCGCGACGAGCCCACGCAGGTCGGTGCCGATCGGCAGGTCGGACGACGCGGCGAGGACGACCTTGTCCTCGGTATCGACCAACACAGCTTCGACACCGAAACTGGCCTTCAGCGGCCCGAAAGTGCTGGCGCGAATCTGATCCGTCCATTGCCACGCAATGTGCGTCGCAAACACACGGATGATGTTTCCGGCCGCGTCGCGAATGGGCGCGCTGACGTCGAGGAATCGCAGCGCTTCGCCGTTGGCCGGCTTCGGCAGAAGCTCCGCCAGGCGGACGGCTTTGTGGACATCGCCGACAAACAGACCCCGCTTGCCCTGCTCCAGAACCGGCCTTCCGGTCGCGCTGCCGCCTTCGAACAACCCACCGTTGGCCGCGACCACGATATCGGTCTTCGTATCGATGATCGAAACATAGGCGAAGTCGCCGTTGGTGCGCACGAATTCATCGAGCGCCTCGCGCATCGACGCTGCCGTTGCCGTCGGATCCCTGAAGCGATCGCGGTAGGTTTGCGTGATCACGGCCTGTGCGAATGCGTTCATGCCGGCCGACAGCTCGCGCGCCAATTGACGCGACAGCACTTCGAGGTTGGCACCGCTCTGCCGCACAACCTGGGTCTCGGCCGCCCTGGACAGAACCAGCGCAAGGGACACACAGACAACCAGGACGAGTCCGCCGAGCGCCAATCCAAGTCGGGCCTGAATGCTTCCGAGACGCGGCCTCCATCGTGGCCAGACGGTGTTCAAACTCATCTGTGTCGTTCCTCTTGTTCATTGCGAAACATTGATGCCGATGTTAGCGCTAGACACAAAAGTGATCACATTTGATGCAATTAGTTAGTAAGTGTGAACATTCAATACCAACCCTGCATTCCTGAAGAAGGAATTCACCAGAACTTCCACCATGGGCGGCGTGGCGTTGCTTCATCTCCTTCTAATGCCATGCGCATTGATGGCGTCGGGCCCAGCCGGCGGCGCAATTCAGCGTCGAGCTTGTCGGCCAGACGCGAGGCATGCCTGTCGCCGAACTTGGCTTTCTCGCGCCAGATATAGGCTGTGGCAGCGAGTTCTTCATCGTCGAGATGCTGTGTCTCCATGATCGCTCCCGACATCGAACCCGCTTTCGCAGGAACTGCCGGACGCATGCCGGCGTTACAGCGGTGCGTGCCCGAGGTGCTCGCTGACCGCAGCCGTGGAGACGCCCGCCTCGGCAACCGCCATCCGCAACGCCTG
>JAQGMX010000325.1 GCA_028292145.1 Variovorax sp. | reverse complement strand
TGCCAAACGGACAGATTGGATTCACGTCGGCTTTCACGACACCGAAGGATCCGGTTTACATAGGCAACAATTCGGGCATTGCCGGTTTGATGCATCATTTTGGCGCCAATACCGATTTGAGCAACGTCGCGACTGTTTATCACTGGCCGGGAGATCCTTCGCTCAGCGGCGCAAATCAACACAGTTCTCCCGCCCAGAATCTGAACTATGGCTTCAGCCAGCTGGATCCGGCCACCGGTCAGACAAACGGCGCACATTTGCTCAGCCAGATGCAGACGATCGCGCAGGAGCTCGATCAGCGGCGTTAAGCGCCGACCGCCCAGGTCGGCGCGGTCAGTGCGTCAACACGCCGAGCGCGTATGGATCTGCATTGGACAGACGCTCGCAACGCGAGAAATCGCGGCCCTGGGTTCCGTCGCAATAGAACGCGTTGTAGACACGGCCGAACAGCGTCGGGTTCGATACGAACAGCACGCCGTGATCGGGTTGCCAGTTGTCGCGCGTCGAGGATTCGGCCGGCATGGTCGCTGAGACCTCCATCACGGTCGCCATCGGCGCATCCGATGCGACCGTCAACGCCTTGTCGGCGTCGTTGCCGCGCCAGCGCATCGCAAGTTCTTCGGGTTTCGGGCGCTCCGTGACCGGAATCAACAAACCGTTGATCTGTCCGCCGGAGCCGAAGCGATGTTCCTTGGCCGCCAGGAATGCATAGGCGCAGGCCGCATGGCACTGGCCGCGCACTTCGGTCTTCACGCCGCTGGTACGGATCGCCGCCGCATAGGCCTGCGCGGCTTCGGCCGTCCCGCCGGTCGCGTCTTCGAACACCACGCGCTGCACTTTGCCGGTCGCCAACTGCTCGTTGAAAGCCGCGACGCTGGTCCCGTCGAGCACGCCCGACACGCGCAGCCGGCTGCCCTCGAGCGACAACTCCGCGGCCGAAACCGTCGTCACCGCCGGAACCGCCACGGCTAGCGCCACGAGTGCGGAGAGGAAACACAGGGTCTTGCCGATGGTTTTCATGCGGGCTCCTGATGCGTTGGCGGAATGCCCATTCTGGAACTGTTGCGCAATCATTGCGATGACCCTTGCAGACGTGTGAATTCTTTCTGCTTCATTTGCAAGTATTCGGACCGATCGAGCTCATGCAGCTGGCGCGCATAGCGCTCGGTGCTGTCGAACCAGAGCCCGGCGCGCTTGTCGCGGTTCTGTGCGCCGGGCGCGTCCAGGTAGGCGTCGATGGCCAGGTAGTAGCGCATCGTGTTGCGCTCGACCACACCCCGCACGCCACCGACGTAGTCCGGCTGGCCCTGGGCGTCGGTGCCCGAGGTGGTGAAGCCGACCTTGTCGCTGCCGACCGTCGCCAGGTAGCCCTTCATCGCCAGCCGCGCGGCCGTGCCGTACGCATAGGCGTAGCCGAGATGGATGAACGTCTTTCCGCTGTCCAGCGGCACGGCTTCCAGCTCGATGCGGTAGTCGCGCGTGGAGAGCGGGCCGCTGGCTGCGCTCATGCGCACGTCCAGATAGTCTGGGCGCGACTGCTGCACCCGGTAGCCGAGGTCGATGCGCTGCGCGTCCTCGAGCGGCTGGTCGAACTTGCGTCCGACGGCGACGGCCAGCGCGTCCTTGTTCGCGCCGACGGCGCAGTGCTTGGTGTTGAGGTGAAGCATCAGCACCTCGCACCAGACCACCGGCGACTTGAGCTCGCGTCCGACCTCCTCGAAAGGATGGTCGACGACCGCGTAGATGTCGCCGCTGAGCCGGTCGGACGCCTCGTTCGACGCCAGCACCAGCGGTCGCTGGAACATGTTGCCGGTCAGTTGCGGCTGGACCGACTTGTATTTGGCCTGCAGTGCCTCCGCTCCGGCGGCTGGTTGCGCCGGTTGCGCCGTCTGGGCGCCGGCGAGGGCGGAGAAAGCGAAAGCGACGGAGAGGGCGGCGATGCGGAGCGAGGACGTTTTCATGATTGCCGTCAGTGTCCGCACAAAAATGTAACGGTTTGCAGGACAGCGGCCTCAGATGCTGTGCGGATCCACGTCGATGAGCCAGCGGATCACGCCCTTGCCTTCCGGCGTGCGACGCAGGTCGTGCAGCAGCGGTTGCCATGCGGCCAGCAGGCGTTGCAAGGCCGAGCGCGTGCTGCTCTCGACGAGCATCTGCGCACGCTCGACGTTGGCCACCCGCTGTATCGCCAGCGGCACCGCCGGGTAGCGCATCACGCGGTCGGCATCCGGCAGCGCGTCGGAGGCGGCGCTCGCGGCGTTCAGGAAGGCCTGCGCACTCTCCTGCGTCCGGGCGTCGGCGCGCAACAGCGCCTGGAATGCGAAAGGCGGCATGCCGGCAGCGCGGCGGTCCAGAAGCTCCAGTTCGGCGAACGCGGGGTAGTCGTGATGGCGCAGCGCAGCGAAGAGTGCATGGTCGGTGTGGTGGGTCTGGATCCACATCTCGGCCGTCGCGCCCTGGGCCGCAAGATAGGCGGCGTCGCGTCCGGCGCGTCCGGCGGATTGCATCAACAGGCTGAAAAGCCGCTCGGGCGCCCGGAAATCGCTGGAGAAAAGCGCGCCGTCCGGGTTGACGGCCGCGACCAGTGTGATGCGGCGGAAGTCGTGGCCCTTGGCGATCATCTGCGTGCCGACCAGCACGTCGTCGTCGCCGGCATGCACGGCGGCGAGTTGCGATTCGAGCGCGCCCTGCAGCCGCGTGCTGTCTGCGTCGATGCGCGCGACCCGCACTGCGCCGCCGCCGGGCCGCGTCACGTTGGCGAAGAGTTCCGCGACGTGTTCTTCCAGCCGCTCGGTGCCGCGACCGACCGGCGCGATGTCCAGGTTGCCGCAAGCCGGACAGGCGCGCGGCACGCGTTCGGTGAAGCCGCAGTGGTGACAGCGCAGCGTGCGGTCGATCTTGTGGAACACGCGGTAGGCGCTGCAGTGCGGACATTCGCTCTTCCAGCCGCAGTCGGCGCAGGCCAGCACCGGCGCGTAGCCGCGGCGGTTCAGGAAAATCATGCTTTGCTCGCCGCGCGCGATCCGCTGGCCGATGGCATCGAGCAGGACGCCGGAAATCACGGTTTTCGACGGCTGCAGCCGCATGTCGACCAGCCGGACCGACGGCAGCGCGCCAGCGCCCGTCAACGAACTGATCCGCGACGGCATCGCCAGCCGCACATAGCGCCCGCCCGGATCCTCCCCGGCGGCGGGCCGGCTCTGGAACCAGCTCTCCAGCGACGGCGTGGCAGAACCGAGGATCACCTTCGCGCTTTCGCGATGTCCGCGCCACACCGCCAGGTCGCGTGCCGAATATCGCGCGCCTTCCTGCTGCTTGTAGCTCGGGTCGTGCTCCTCGTCGACCACGATCAGCCGCAGCGCCGGCATCGACGCGAACACCGCCATCCGCGTGCCGAGCACGATCCGCGCGGTGCCGCCATGCGCCGCCAGCCAACTCGCCAGACGTTGCGGGTTGGTCATGCCGCTGTGCAGCGACACCACGGCGTCGGCGCCGAAGCGGGCCTCGAAACGCGCGCGAAACCGCGCTTCGAGCTGCGGCGTCAGGTTGATTTCCGGGACCATCACCAGCGCCTGAGCGGCCGGATCGGCATCCAGCAGCGCAGCGACGGCGCGCAGATAGACCTCGGTCTTGCCGCTGCCGGTGCTGCCGAACAGCAGGAACGGGCCGGTTTCGGCATCGATGCGGCGCAACGCTTCGGCCTGCTCAGGCGTCAGTGCGGTGCCCGGCGGAACGATCAGGCCGCTGCCGGCCGCGTTCGCGCTCCGGCGCTTCAGCCGTCGGGCCAACTGCACGCTGCTCAGGTCGCGCAACTGCGGCGGCAGTGCCGCCAGCGCGATCTCTCCCAGAGAACGCTGGTAATAGCGTGCCGCAAACGACACGAGATCTCGCCAGGCGTCGCCCAGCGGCGCAAGCGCGTCGAGCGAAGCGGCGACGGGTTTGAGCGCCATCGGGGCATCGTCGCCAACGGCATTGCCCGACGTGCTGCTCTCCAGCGCCTCGCCGCCCCAAGCGACGCCCAGCACTTCGCGTTTGCCCAGCGGCACGCGCACCAATGTGCCCGGCACGATCGGTTCCGGAGACGAATAGCTGAGCACATCGCCCAGCGCAGCATGCGCCGGCGTGTGCACCGCAACGTCGATCCGCCAGATCATCGGAGAGGCCGGTTGGCCGGGTTTGTTAATGCGAGTTGGAGCAAAAGCACTTAAGTCGTTGATTTATCTAGGCTTTGGAAGTCATCCAGAGTTTCTGTGGATAACTTTGTTGATATCCCTGCTCGACTCGCCGCAATCCCTTGCAAATCAACGGCCCGACTGGACTGCCCGCAAAAAAAGCAAAGTTTGAAATCCATATGAATCAACGACTTAGCAGTGCTATCGCTTTAGGAGCGGCAGGCGCAGCGCTTCGGATACTTTGTGGCGCCGCAGCAAGCGATTTGTGCATAAGTCTGTTGGCATGGCGCGATTTGGGCTTGACAAACGAGATTTTGAGAATTTTCGTTTACATCTCTTCACGAACAGCACGCGCTAAGGTTGCGATCACTCACATGCGGAGCGGCATGGTTGCTGGACACAAATGTGTCAGCGCCGGAGCGCTCGTGATTGCGAATGCACCGCATCTACCAGCACAGACACATGTTCCGGCGGCGTGAACTGGCTGATGCCATGGCCCAGATTGAAGATATGTGTCGGACCCGCCACGCTGCGGTCGGTGTGCGGACGGCCAAAGCTGTTCAACACCTTGGCCACTTCCTTCTCGATCTGCGCTGGCGGTGCAAAAAGCACGTTCGGGTCGATATTGCCCTGCAACGCCTTGCCCTGCGGACCTTCGCCAACGATGGCGCGCGCCTTGGCGAGATTCACCGTCCAGTCGAGGCCCAGCACTTCGCAATCGAGCGTGCGCATGTCGTCGAGCCAGAGCCCGCCGCCCTTGGTGAAGACCAGCCGCGGTACGGGTTGGCCGTCCGCGCCGTCGCGTTTTAGCTGCGACAGCACGCGCGTCGTGTAGGCGAGGCTGAATTCCTGGAAGGCGCCGTCCGCCAGCACGCCGCCCCAGCTGTCGAACACCATCACCGCCTGCGCACCAGCGTCGATCTGGGCGTTGAGATAGGCCGCGACCGCATCGGCGTTGATCGCCAGGATGCGGTGCATGAGGTCGGGACGGCTGTACATCAGCGTCTTCACGCGCCGGTAGTCGCTCGACCCCGCGCCCTCGACCATGTAGCAGGCGAGCGTCCACGGGCTGCCGGAGAAGCCGATGAGCGGCACGCGGCCGTTGAGCGCCTTGCGGATCGACGTCACGGCGTCGAACACGTAGCGCAGCTTTTCCATGTCGGGCACGGCCAGCGCATCGACCGCGGCTTCGTCGCGCACGGTGCGGGCGAAACGCGGGCCTTCGCCGGCCTCGAACGACAGGCCCAGGCCCATGGCGTCGGGCACGGTCAGGATGTCGGAAAACAGGATCGAGGCGTCGAGCGGGAAGCGCTCCAGCGGCTGCAGCGTGACTTCGGTGGCGTAGTCGACGTTGGTCGCCAGCCCCATGAAGCTGCCGGCGCGCGCGCGCGTGGCGACGTACTCCGGCAGGGAGCGGCCGGCCTGGCGCATCAGCCAGACGGGGGTGTGATCGGTTGCCTGGCGCCAGCAGGCGCGCAGGAAGGTGTCGTTTTGCAGGGGGGCGAAGGGCATCGCGGGATTGTCGCAGGGGGCTCCGTGGGCTTTTGGTAGGCCCTCGCGCCGCGTGCGTGATCAGGCCGCTGCGCGCGCGCCCATCGCCAACCCCGCGTTGCGCCGGTACAGCACCAGCGTCGCGATCAGCCCGCAGATCGCAGCTGCCGTCATCCACAAACCGGGTGCGCCCTTGTCGCCGGTCAGCTCGATCAGGCCGGTCGCGATCGCCGGCGTGAAGCCGCCAAAGACCGCCGTCGCCAGGCTGTAGGCGAGCGAGAACCCGGCGGTGCGCACGCTCACCGGCATCACCTCGGTCAGCGCGACCACCATCGCGCCGTTGTAGCTGGCGTACAGGAACGACAGCCACAGCTCGACTTCAAGCATCCGCGCGAAGCTCGGCGCGCCGACCAGCCATTTGAGCGACGGGTAGGCGGTCAGGATGGTCAGCACGGTGAAGACGATCAGCAGCGGCTTGCGGCCGACGCGGTCCGACAGCGCGCCCATCACCGGCAGCCAGAAGAAGTTGGAGACGGCGACGAACAGCGTGACGACGAGGGCGTCGGTCGTGCTCAGGTGCAGCACGCTCTTGCCGAAGGTCGGCGTGTAGACGGTGATCAGATAGAACGACACCGTCGTCATCGACACCAGCATCATTCCGGCGACCACCAACCGCCAGTTGGCGACCATCGAGCGGAAGATCTCGCGCGCGTCGGGGCGGTGCTTGCGCGCCATGAACTCTTCGGTTTCCTGCAGCGAGCGGCGCAGGATGAACAGCACCGGCACGATCAGGCAACCGACGAAGAAGGGCACGCGCCAGTAGAAATCGGCCACTTCGGCGGTGCTGAAGCTCACGTTGAGCCAGTAGCCGAGGGCAGCGGCCACGACGATCGCGACCTGCTGGCTGGCGGATTGCCACGCGACGTAGAAGCCCTTGTTGCCGGGCGTCGCCATTTCCGAGAGGTAGACGGATACGCCGCCCAGTTCGACGCCGGCCGAAAAGCCCTGCAGCAGCCTGCCGACCAGCACCAGTACCGGCGCAGCCAGACCGATGGTCGCGTAGCCGGGCACGCAGGCGATCAGCAGCGTGCCGAGCGCCATCAGCGCCAGCGTGACGATCAGGCCCTGGCGGCGGCCGACGCGGTCTATATAAGCACCCAGGAAGATCGCGCCCAGCGGGCGCATGAGGAAACCGGCGCCGAAGGTCATGAAAGTCAGCATCAGCGATGCGAACTCGTTGCCGGACGGGAAGAAGGCTTTCGATATCTGCGTGGCGTAGAAGCCGAACAGGAAGAAATCGAACATCTCCATGAAGTTGCCGCCCGTGACCCGGAGGACGGTGGCCAGCTTCGAAACCGGAGGGACTTTCTGGAGGGAATCGGCGGGGCGCGCGCTGGTCATCGGATGTGTCGTCGGTAGGTCGTTGAAATCGATATTTCGACCTTCGACGGTAGGGCGCTGCACCCGACCGGAAGCTGACAGCCGGTGCTCGGAAACTACGTAGCGCTAGCTGCGGTACTTGATCGAACAGCCGTAGGGCTTGGTCGCCGCCGCGCTGATCGGCTTGCCGCCGAAAGCCTCGCCCAACGCCTTGTTGACGTAGTTGGTCGCGGTCTTGATGTCGTCGGGACGCGCCGAGGGCACGCTGTCGATGCCGCCGGCGTAGACCAGCACGCCCTTGGGGTCGATGATGAACATGTGCGGCGTGGTGCGCGCGCCGTAGGCCTGGCCGATGACGCCGTCTTCGTCCATGAGTGCGGCGGTCGGGACGGCGGCGTGCTCCTTCATCCAGGCGTCGAACGCGGCTGGCTTGAGGTAGTCGCTGGCGGCGCGCTCGGTGGAATTGATGGCGAGCCAGACCACGCCCTTGTCGGTCGCCGCCTTCTGCGTCGCCGGCAGGTTGCCGCTGCCGTAATGCTTGCGCACGAACGGGCAGCCGGGATTGGTCCATTCGAGGACGACGTATTTGCCGGCGAAATCCGACAGCTTGTGCTTCGCTCCGGCGGTGTCGACGGCGATGAAGTCGGGCGCTTTCTCGCCGATGGACGGCGCGGCGAACGCGGCGGTGCCCATCGCAAGGGTGGCGCCGAGCGCGACGGCGGCGGCCATCACGGCACGGCGCGAGGCGCGGCTCAGGGCGGCGCTGGCGTTGCGGGCGGCACGCGCCGAGCGGGCAGCGGAAGTTGAAAAGGTGGACATGTTCGGAAGGAACTCCGCAAAAGACTTCGGGGTCGGCAAGAAGCCGGAAAACTGAATTGCGACGACAGCTTAGGGCGCTTTTCTCACGCCGTCGTGACAAGCCGTAATGGCGTCGTGGTCAAAGTGCGGCGAGCGCGTCCTGCAGCTCGCGCCGGCTCAGGATCTCGGTCATCACGCGCGGCGGTTTTCCGGGTGCGTGCAGCACGTAGACCGGCACGCCGCTGCGGCCGAGCGCAGCCAGCGCAGCGGTGATGGCGGGGTCTTGCCGCGTCCAGTCGGCGCGCAACATCGCGACGCGGCGGCTGTCGAAGTCGGCCAGCACCGCTGGGTCGGACAGCGTCGCCTTCTTGTTGTACTGGCAGGTGATGCACCAGGCGGCCGTGAA
>JAQGMX010000321.1 GCA_028292145.1 Variovorax sp. | reverse complement strand
GACCGCACGACGCATTTCGGCCGCGACGCCATTGCGATGTATCTGTCAGGCGTCGAAGGCCGGCTGATGCGCTCGCTCAAGAGCCTGCTCGGCAGTTCGCTGATGCAGGAAACCACGGCGGTCTACGACGGGCTGGTGAGCTTCCAGGACATCGTCGCGCGCTTCCTGATGGAACTCGGCACCCGCGCCGAGCAGACGCTGGGCACCCGGCCCGACCGCGTGGTGCTAGGTCGCCCGGTGCATTTCGTCGACGACGATGCCAAGCGCGACCAGCTCGCCGAAGACAGCCTGCGTCAGGCCGCGCGCACTGCCGGTTTCCGCGACATCAGCTTCCAGTTCGAGCCGATCGCCGCGGCTTTCGACTACGAACAGCGCGTGACCAAGGAATCGCTGGTGCTGATCGTCGACATCGGCGGTGGCACCTCCGACTTCACCGTGGTCCGCCTGGGGCCGGAGCGCGCGGTTCTGGTCGACCGCAGCAGCGACGTTCTGGCGACCAGCGGCGTGCATATCGGCGGCACCGATTTCGACCAGCGTCTGAACGTCGAACGCGTGATGCCGAATTTCGGCTATCGCCACAAGGACTTGCGCGGGCGCGAAGTGCCGAGCGGCGTGTTCTTCGACCTGTCGTCGTGGCACCTGATCAACTGGCTCTATGCGCCCAAAGCCGTGCGTCAGGCGAAAGAATTGCGCAGCAGCTACGCCGACACGCAACTGCACGATCGACTGATGACGGTGCTCGAGGAGCGCTACGGCCATCGCATCGCCAGCGAGGTCGAGCAGGCCAAGATCGACAGCTCGGTGACGCACCAGGATGTGCGCATCGACCTGTCTTTCGCCGAAAAAGGCCTCGAAGCCCTGCTTTCGCCCGGCGACATGACGCAGCAACTCTCCGACCTGCTCGGCAAGATCGTCGCCAACGCGCACGAATGCGTGCGCCGCGCCGGCCTGCGCAGCCACGATCTGGACGCGATCTACCTGACCGGCGGCTCGTCGGCGTTGCGGCCGTTCCAGGAAGCACTGCGGCGTGGATTTGCCGGCGTGAAGCTGGTCGAGGGCGATCTTTTCGGCGGGGTCGCAGCCGGACTGGCCTATTCGGCGCGCACGTCCGGCGCCGCGAAAGCCGCTCAGACATCGAGGATCGCCACGGCGTGAAGTACATCGCGCACTATCCGGCCTCGCTGCAGGACCAGGTGCGGCAGATGATGGTCGAGCAGCGGCTCGGCGAAACGCTTTTGAAGCGCTACCCGGTCGCGCACGAGGTGCGCACCGATCGCGCGCTGTACGACTACGTCACAGGGATCAAAAGCGAATTCCTGCGCAATGCGGAGCCACTGTCGAAGGTGGCTTTCGACAACAAGTTGCACGTTATCCGCAACGCGCTCGGCACGCACACGACGATTTCGCGTGTCCAGGGCAGCAAACTGAAGGCGAAGCGCGAAATCCGCGTGGCGAGCCTGTTCAAGACGGTGCCTGTCGAATGGCTGCGGATGATCGTTGTGCATGAGTTGGCGCACATGAAGGAGCGCGACCACGACAAGTCGTTCTATGCGCTGTGCACGCACATGGACCCGGATTACCACCAGCGCGAATTTGATCTGCGGGTGTATCTGACGCATCTGGACGCAGGCGGGCCTCGGCTTTGGGGCACTGAAAGCGCTGCGGCATCCATCGAAAGTTGAGCGCGCCGGCTGACAGGACGGGACCGCCGAAGCTGACAGGATCGAGTTTTCTCGAAACTACCGGAGTCTCCGCATGAACAAGATCCTTCTGACCGTCGCCGCGCTCGCCGCTTCCCTCTCCGTCATGACCGCCAGCGCACAGGTCGGCAAGGCTGCATCGGAAGCCACCGACGCGGCAAAGCACAAGATCGACGAAAAGCGCGCCGATAGCGAAGCCAAGAAGAGCGGACCTGTCGGCAAGGCGGTCAACAACGTGAAGTCCGGCTATCACAAGAACCGCGCTGACAGCTCCGCGGACAAGGCCAAGAAGGCGCTCAAGAACGCTGGCTAAAGCCGGGACAGCGCTGCAACCGCGCGTTGGTAGCGAGGCGTAGCCAGCAAGGCGTCCCAGGGCAGCGCCGACGTTGCAGGCAGCAGGCTCCGACGCCGAACTTCGCTCGAGGCGTCGGGTGTCCACCGCCCGTTTTGTGCCGCCACCGAAAATCCTCCGAGTAGTTCGTCCAGCGGAGCACCATCGCCGACGCTCTGGTTACACAAAAGCGCCATGTCGCAGCCGGCATCGAGCGCGGCCAGCGCCGCATCCGTGTAGCTCAGCAATTGGCCGTCGATGTAGCGGCCGGCTTCCATGCTCAGGTCGTCGCTGAAGATGGCGCCGTCAAACCCCAACTTGCCGCGCAGGATTTCGTTCAGCCACTTCCGGGAGAAACCAGCCGGTCTGGCATCCACCTTCGGGTAGATCACGTGCGCCGGCATCACGGCAGCAAGCGTCCCGGCCAGCCATTCGAACGGCCGCGCGTCTTCGACGAGGATCGCTTTCAGGCTTCGGCGATCGATCGGAATCGCAACATGCGAATCCACCTTGACGAAACCGTGCCCCGGAAAGTGCTTGCCGCAACTCGCCATGCCGGCCTGCAGCAAACCGTGAACCAGCGCCTGCGCCAGCATCGCCACCACGCGCGGATCGCGATGGAAGCTGCGGTCGCCGATCACGCTGCTTTCGCCGTAATCCAGATCGAGCACCGGCGCAAAGGTGAAGTCCACGCCGCAGGCGCGCAGTTCGCTGGCGAGCACGTGTCCGGCTGCGGTGGCTGCTGCAACGGCGCGCATCGGATCGTGCATCCACAGCGTGCCCAGCTGGCGCATGGACGGCAGCCGGGTGAACCCGTCGGTGCGAAAGCGCTGCACGCGCCCGCCTTCGTGATCGACGCTGATCAGGATGTCGGGCCGGATTGCCTTGATCTCGGCGTTCATCGCACACATCTGCGCCCGGTCCTGCCAGTTGCGCGCGAAATGGATCACGCCGCCGACCTGCGGATGCGCGAGCCGACGCCGGTCGGCAGCGGTCAGCGCAGTGCCGGCGACATCGACGATCAGCGGCGCGTGGAGAGAATTCGTCATTTCCAGAATATTCAATTTTTCTCGACGATCACGAAGCTCGCCGCGTAATCGGTCTCATCGGTCACCGTGACGTGCGCGGTGAGCCCTTCAGCCTCGAACCATTCCTTGAGCACGCCGTGCAGCACGATTTCCGGCTTGCCGCTGCGCGCATTGGCGATCTCGCACAGCCTCCAGCTCATCGGCATGCGCATGCCCATGCCGACCGCCTTGCTGAACGCTTCCTTGGCGGAAAAGCGGGTCGCGAGATAGCTGATGCCGCGCTTGGGCCAGCGCGCGCTGCGGGCCTGCCAGACGGTGAATTCGGCGTCGCTCAGTACCTTGCGCGCGAAGCGTTCGCCCTGGCGCTCGAAAGTGGCGGCGATGCGCCGGACATCGCAGATGTCGGTGCCGATGCCGTAGATCACGTCGTCGCGTTCCCATCGCCGATGCAGCGCAG
>JAQGMX010000316.1 GCA_028292145.1 Variovorax sp. | reverse complement strand
GTCGCGGTGCCGATGATCAGCAGGATCGCGCCCGAGAGCGACGCCGTCGCGAGCAGCATCGGCCCGAGCCGCTTCCAGTCGAACTGCCGGTAGACGACGAGCCCCGCGACGATGGCATAGACGATGCCGAGCGTCGACACCTCGGTCGCGGTCGCCACGCCTTCGACGACCGCTGCACGGATCACGAAAGGCAGCGCCAGCGCCGGCAGCGCGATGATGGCCAGTCGACCGACTTCGCGCCACGGCGGACGCTTCACATGGCTCAGGTCTTCCCCGCGGCTGCGGAAATAGACCACCACGCACAGCACCAGCCCGAGCACCACCGCAGGCAGCAGCCCGCCCGTGAACAGCGCCGCGATCGACACGCCCGTCACCGAGCCGATGGTGATCAGGACCAGGCTCGGCGGAACGGTCTCGGTTTGCGCGCCGGTGGCGGCTAGCAGCGCGACCAGATCGCCTTCGGATGCACCGCGCTTCTTCATTTCCGGGAACAGCGCAGGCGCGACAGCCGCCATGTCCGCCGCCTTGGAGCCCGAAATGCCGGAAACGAGGTACATCGCGCCGACCAGCACGTACGACAGGCCGCCCTTCACATGGCCCAGCATGCTCGCGAGAAACGCGATCATCGCCTTCGCCATGCCGGTCATCTCGATCAGCAGACCGAGGAACACGAACAGCGGCACCGCCAGCAGGATCAGGTGCGACATGCCTTCGTCCATGCGCCCGACGATCACCGGCAACGCGGTGTTGGTCGCGAGCGCCATGTAGCCGAAGGTGCCGAGTCCGAACGAAAACGCGATCGGAATGCCCGACAGCACGCCCGCCAGCACCACGAAGACGAAGAACACCAGCAGGTTCAGCCGCCCGAGTTCCTGGAACACCGAGCGGCCCAGCGCGAAGCCGACGATCAGCACGCCGATGATGACCGCCGCCGTGATCGTCACGCGCCATTCGACGTCGCGCAGCAGCCGCAGCACCGCGAACAGCGCCATCAGCGCGATGCCGACCGGCAGCGCGGCGGCGCGCCAGGCGTTGGAAATGTCGAGTGCCGGCGTCGTGATGAAGCGCTCTTCCGATGCGTACTCCCAGGACGGCCAGGCCACCATCGCCAGGAAGGCCAACGCCGCAACCAGCGCGATCGCCTCGAACAGCGGTTGGCGCGACGGCGGCTGCATCGACACCAGCGCCGTCATGCGCATGTGCTCGCCGCGCCGCAACGCCACGACCGAGCCGAGCATCGCCATCCAGATGAACAGGATCGACGCCAGTTCGTCCGACCAGATCAGCGGCGCGTGGAACACGAAACGCGCCAGCACGCCCATGAAAAGCACCACGATGTCGGCGACGACGAGCGCACCGGCGGCGTAATCGACCACGCTGCCGAGGCGCCGCTCGAGCGCAGCGATCCCCGGCCGCCTTGCGGCAGCCTCCCCCAGACCGCCCGGGATCATGCGAGCTTGCCGGCCGAACGTTCGAGCAGTGCCCAGGCTTCGTCGCCGTACTTTGCCTTCCACTCGCTGTAGAAGCCGGCCTTGCGCAGCTGGTCGCGGAACAACGTGCCGTTGGGCTGGTTGAAGGTCATGCCCTTGCCGGCGAGTTCCTGCTGCAGGTTGGCATTGAGCTCGGCGACGTCGGCGCGCTCCTTGACGGCGGCGCCGTTGATGTGCTTCGCGACGATGGTCTGCAGATCGGCCGGGAGTTTTTCCCAGGCGCGGCGGTTCGCGAGGAACCAGAAACCGTCCCACATGTGGTTGCTCAGCGAGCAGTATTTCTGGACTTCGTACAGCTTGGCAGTTGCGATGATGGCGAGCGGGTTTTCCTGGCCGTCGACGATCTTGGTCTGCAGTGCGGAGTAGACCTCGGCGAAGTTGATCGAGGTCGGCGCGGCGTCGAGCGCCTTGAACATCGAAGTCCACAGCGGCGACACCGGCACGCGGATCTTGAGCCCCTTCAGGTCCTGCGGCGTGGCGATCGGCCGGCTAGACGAGGTGATCTGGCGGAAGCCGTTGTCCCAGATCTTGTCCATCGCGACCAGGTTGGCCTTGCCGATCTGCTGGCGGATGTAGGCGCCCAGGTCGCCGTCCATTGCCTTCCAGACGCTCGCGTAATCGCTGAACGCAAAACCGACACCGCTGATCGACGACGCAGGCACCAGCGTCGACAGGATCAAGCCCGACAGCGTGAAGAATTCGACGCCGCCCGAGCGCAGCTGGCTGAGCACGTCGGTATCGGAACCCAACTGGTTGTTGGGGAAGATCTGGATGTCGACGCGGCCGTTAGTTTCCGTGCGAATCGCATCGGCCATTTCCTTGGCGCGGATGTTCATCGGATGGCTGATCGGCAGGTTGTTCGCGTACTTGTAGTTGAACTCGGCCTTCTGCGCGAAAACGCTGTGCATCGGCACGGCGAGCGAGGTGGCGAGTGCGGTCGAACGCAGCACGGTGCGGCGGGTCATGTTCATTTTTTGTCTCCGGTCTTTTTGTATGAAAGCTGTCTTCAGGTGATGTCGCCGCGTTCCAGCAGCTGCCGGCGGATTTCCGCCTTGGTGATCTTTCCGTAACCCGACTTCGGCAGCGCATCCCAGAAGAAGATGTGCCGCGGCCAGCGGTACTTCGCGCAGCGACCTTCGAGATGTTGAAGCAGCGCCGCGCCGGTCAGGCCCTCTTGCGTGGCAACCACCACCGCCACGCCGACTTCTCCCCATTTCTCGTCAGCGACGCCCAGCACGGCCACCTCGCCGACACCGGGATGCATCAGCAGAATCTCTTCCACTTCGCGCGGGTAGACGTTGGAACCGCCCGAGATGTACATGTCGGACTCGCGGCCGGTAATGTAGACGAGTCCGCGCGCATCCATGCGCCCGAGATCGCCGGTATGGAACCAGCCGCCGCGCAACGCCTTCTCGGTGGCTTCCGGATTGTTGAAGTAGCCGGCGAACACGGCCGCGCCGCGGCAGCAGATTTCGCCGACGGTGCCGGCCGGCACGCGCTGCATGTCGGCGTCGAGGATCGCCACTTCCATGCCGGTGCGCGCACGGCCGCAGCAGCCGATGTGGGCGTTGGGATCGGCGTCGTCGGCCGAATGCATGTCGGGCGTGAGTACGGTGATGCAGCCGGTGACTTCGCCCAGGCCGAAATACTGCACCAGCACCTTGCCGAGCTTTTCCAGCGCGCGCTTCTGGTCGGCGCGGTACATCGGTGCGCCGGCGTAGATCACGTAGCGCAGCGTGCTGTGGTCGAAAAGGTCCACGGCCGGGTCTTCGACCAGCATCTTGACGATGGTCGGCACGGTGAAGACGTTGGTCACGCGGTGCTTTTCGACCAGTTCCCAGAACACGGCCGGATCGAGCCTGTCCGATGCGAGCAGCACGGTCGGTGCGCCGCGCGCGACGTTCAGTAGCGCATGGATGCCGGCGCCGTGCGACAGCGGCGCCACGGCGATCGAGCAGTCGCGCTCGGTGGTGCCGGGGATCAGGTCGGCCAGATGGTTGGTGACCACGAAGCCGAGCTGGCCGTGCGTCAACACGGCGGCTTTCGGGCGACCGGTGGTGCCCGATGTGTAGAAATACCAGAGCGGCTGGTCGGCATCGACCTGCGCCATGGCCTGCGGCGCGCCGGCATTGACCGACATCAGCATCTCATAGGCGTGCTCGCCCTGGCGCGCGCGACCGATGGCGACCACCTCGCGCAGCTTCGGCGATGCCGCCTTCACCGCATCGACGTGGTCGGCAAAACAGTCTTCGGCCAGCATCACGCCGGCCTCGCTGGAACTGCCGAGGTAGGCAACTTCCGGCGGCGTGAGCCGGAAATTGACCGGCACCCAGACCGCGCCTAGCCGGAACGCAGCCCAGCAGCTCTCGAACAACGCGGCATTGTTGCGCGACATCACAAGCAGCTTGTCGCCGGGCCGGAGGCCCAGCGCGCTCAACGCCTGCACCAGCGCATCGACGCGGTCGTCGAGTTCGCGCCATGTCCATTGGCGGTCGCCATGGATCAGGCCGGGACGATCGGGAAACAGCGCCGCCGTCTGCGACAGCAGCGCCGACAGGTTCATGGCACGCGCCTGATTCAAGCCGCCTCCAGCACGCTGAGGTAGTTGGCGACCGCCGCGCCGCCC
>JAQGMX010000299.1 GCA_028292145.1 Variovorax sp. | reverse complement strand
GCCTCCAGCGCGGCCAGCGGCAGCTTGCTCATGCGCAGCGCGCGCTTGAGCGGGTACTTGCGGATCCGGCCGACCGCCGTCTTGCTGCCGACGATCAGACCGGCCTGCGGTCCGCCGAGCAGCTTGTCGCCCGAAAAGGTGACGATGTCGCAGCCGGCGGCGAGCATTTCCTGCGGCAGCGGCTCGCGCGGCAATCCGTAATGCGCCAGGTCGACCAGCGAGCCGCTGCCCAGATCGGTTGCCAGCGGCACGCCACGCGCATGGGCGATGCCCGACAGCGTTTCCTCGCCGACGGCTGTCGTGAAACCCTGCACTTCGTAGTTGCTGGTGTGGACCTTCATCACGAGCGCGGTGCGGTCGTTGATGGCGCCTTCGTAGTCGGCAGGATGCGTGCGGTTGGTAGTGCCGACCTCGACCATGTGCGCTCCGGCGCTGGCCATCACGTCGGGCATGCGGAAGGCGCCGCCGATCTCGACCAGTTCGCCGCGCGAGATGATGACTTCGCGGTCCCGTGCCAGCGCGCCGATGGTGAGCAGCACAGCAGCCGCGTTGTTGTTGACGACGGTCGCGGCTTCGGCGCCGGTGATGGTGCAGAGCAGTTCCTCGACCAGCGAATCGCGATCGCCACGGCTGCCGGTCGCCAGGTCGTATTCGAGGTTGTTCGGCGCGGCCATCATCGTCATCAGCCGCTCGAGCGCCACATCGGCGAGCACCGAACGTCCTAGATTGGTGTGGATGACAGTGCCGGTGAGGTTGAAGACGGCACGCATGCGCGGCGCGAGGCGCTCGCGGACGCGCGACGAAAGAGCGCTTTCGAGCACGGCAGGCTCGACGTCGGCGCTATTGAGCTGGCCGGCCAGCACGCGCTGGCGCAATCCGTCGAGCAGGGCGCGTGCTTCTGACGCGACCAGCGTATGGCCGTGTGCGGAAAGAAGTTGCATCGCCGCGCCGGAGCGCAGCAGCTTGTCGACCGAGGGCAGATCCTGGGGCCTTGCCTTCGAGCCGTGGACCACGGACTCTTCGGGCGCAGCCATCAGCCGCCTCCGCCTGTCTGGAGCAGATCGGGCGCGGGCTCGGGATCGCCGAACAGCAGCATCAGGTTGTGGCCGCTGCGCTCGAAGCCGGATTCGGACACGAGCAGGTCGAGCGCCACGCTCGCCAGGTCGTCGGCGACAGGTTCGACTTCGGGGTCTTTCTCCATCAGCACCTGCTTCAGGTAGTGACCGCAGGTGTCGCAGCATTCCGCCTTGACCGCGCCGGGGCGTGCGCCGGTCGCGGAACGTTCCTGTTCGGTGTCCAGCGGTTCGAGCGACTGGAAATGAATGCCCTTTGTGCTCTCGCAATGCGTGCACTTGATGCGCACGTAGTGCCATTGAACGCTGCACAACGAGCATTGCAGGTAGCGGAAGCCGGCGTCGTCGGCGCCGATGCGCGTGATGCTGGCCGTCGGCAGGCTGCCGCAGCACGGGCACTGCGTGCTCGGATCGGTGTGGCCAAAGGCGCGCTCGCCGTGCTTTGCGACGGTCTGTATCGCGAGCTTCGTCCAGTAGGCCTGCAGGCCTGCGGAAATCAGCGGCGCGGTCGCGAGATCGAGGCCGAGCGTGATGCGGTGCAGCAGCTTGTCGGCCTGCACGTCGATCCACTCGTCGGAGCGCGAAATCAAATGGTCGACCGTGTCGCGCGCCGGGCCTTCGGCAAGCCGTGCGCGGAACAGGTCCAGTAGCCGACGCAGTTCGCTGCGCCACACCGGGTCGCGCGGCCAGCCGAACGCAGGCGTCGGCGGCTTCAACGCCTTGGCTGCGGCGGTGCATGCGTCGGTGTCGGGAATCGCGACGTCCGGATAGCTGTTCAAAACCTCCTGCTGCGCCGAGGAAAGATCGGCGATGAACAGGAGGTAGTCGCGCATCGCATGCGACGCGGCGAGCTGCCGCAATCGCAGCTGCCGATCGGCGAACACGCTGGCGCCGACCGGCATGTGCAGGAACGGCATCTGCCGCCCGGCCTGCATGGCGATCTCTTCCGGAGAAAGAACGCGCGTGGTGTTGACGACAGGTGCCGCAGGGGGAGAGGAGGGTGTTCCGGGAATGCTGTTCATTGAAAAAACATTATTCCCCGCGCGTCATCTTCTTGTGCCACAGCGGGTGATTCAGCTTGGCCCAGCGCTCGGTGACCGTACCGCGCGTCATCGCGCGAACCGTGCCCTTGATCCAGATCGCCGCGTAGATGTGCGTGATGACCGAGAGGATCAGCGCGACAGCCGAAGCCGCATGCACGACCACGGCGATCCGGCGGACCAGGATCGGGAAGAAGCCGACGAACCACGGGCTCCAGAACATGAAGCCGGTCACGAACAGCAGCAGCAGGCTGATGCCGAAGACCCAGAACACCAGCTTCTGGCCGGCGTTGTACTTGCCCACCGGCGGCATGCCCGACTTGTCGCCCTTGAGCATGGCCGGCGAGGCCTTCATCCACTCGACGTCGTTCTTGTCGAGCACGTTGTCGCGCCACATCGTGAAGAACAGGAACGCAAAGCCCAGCACCATCGCCACGCCGAAGAACGGGTGGAGGATGCGCGTCCACTGCCCGCCGCCGAACAGCGCGCTGAAGAAGAACATCGACGGATGGAAGAAGGCCAGACCGGAAAGCCCGGCGGCGAAGAAAAGGATCGCCACGAACCAGTGGTTCATGCGCGTGGCGTCCTTGTAGCGGCGGAGGTAGCGTTGAGTCATTTGCGTTGCTCCTTCAGGCCCGGGGGCCGTCTTGCATGCCGGATGGCGTCGATGACGTCGATGACGACGTCGTCGGCGGTGCCGTCGAAGACATCGCGATGGTGCGCGGTGGTTCCTCGATGATCACGTCGCCGCCGCCGTGGGCCTGCGGATCGGTGCCGTCGGGCGGATCGCCCGGATCTTCCTTGGCCTCGACCGGGCCGACCTTCATGTAGTGGAAGAAGCTTCCGACCACTGCGCCGACCATCGCGAAGACCGCCAGCGGCTTCGCAATGCCCTTCCAGAGCGACACCATCGGGCTGATGTGCGGGTCCTTCGGCAGATTGCTGTAGAGGCCGGGCCGGTCCGCATGCTGCAACACATACATGACGTGCGTGCCGCCGACGCCGGCCGGGTCGTAAACGCCGGCATTCGAGAAACCGCGTTCCTTCAGGTCGACGATGCGCTCGTCGGCATAGGTGTGCATGGCTTCCTTGGTGCCGAAGTGGATCGCACCGGTCGGGCAGGCCTTGACGCATGCCGGCTCCAGACCCACGGTGACGCGGTCCGAGCACAGCGAGCACTTGTAGGCCTTGTTGTCGCCCTTGCTGATGCGAGGGACGTCGAACGGACAGCCCGTCACGCAATTGCCGCAACCCACGCAATGCTCGCTGATGAAGTCGACGATGCCGTTGCTGTACTTGACGATCGCACCCGGCGCCGGGCACGACTTCAGGCAGCCCGGATCCTCGCAATGCATGCAGCCGTCCTTGCGGATCAGCCATTCGAGATGACCTTCGGTCGGCTCGACTTCGGCAAAACGCATCACCGTCCAGGAATCGGGCGTGAGGTCGTTCGGGTTGTTGTAGCTGCCGGTGTTGGTGCCGACCTCGTCGCGCAGGTCGTTCCACTGCATGCAGGCAACCTGACAGGCCTTGCAGCCGATGCAGGCCGATACGTCGATCAGCTTGGCGACTTCCTGCACCTGCGGTCGGTGCCGGATGTCGGGAGACGGCGTGGTTGTCGCCGAGCGCGCCGCGATGTCGAGAGATTGAAGAGATGACATCGGGTCAAGCCTTCTCTATGTTGACTGTGAAGGACTTGTATTCCGGCGTCTGCGTGTTCGCATCGCCGACGAAAGGCGTCAGCGTGTTCACGATGTAGCCCGGCTTGGTGAGGCCGATGAAGCCCCAGTGGTTCGGCAGCCCGACCGTGTGAATCGTGCGCCCGTCCACCTGCAGCGCCTGGATGCGCCGGGTGACCAGCGCCACCGCCTTGATGAAGCCCCGCTTGCTGCTGACCTTGACGATCGAGCCGTTGGTGATGCCTTTCTCCTCGGCCAGTTCCACGCCGATTTCGACGAACTGCTGCGGCTGGATGATCGCGTTCGAACGAACGTTCTTGGTCCAGTAGTGGAAGTGCTCGGTGAGCCGGTAGCTGGTCGCGACGTACGGGAAGTCCTTGGGCACGCCCAGGCGTTCGAGGTCGCCCTTGAAGATCCGCGCAGCCGGATTGGCCCGCGCCACCGCGTTGTTCGGGTGCATCAGGTTGTTCACCAGCGGCGACTCGAAGGGCTCGTAGTGCTCCGGAAGCGGCCCTTCGGCCATGCCGGTCGGCGCAAACAGCCGGGCCACGCCCTCGGCCGTCATGATGAACGGCCGGACCGCGTCCGGCGCCATCGGATTGGCGTCGGGACGGATGTCGGGCACGTCGGAGCCGATCCACTTGGCGCCGTCCCACTTCACCAGCGTGCGCTTGGCGATCCACGGCTGACCCGTCGTCGGATCGACGGAGGCTGCGTTGTAGATGATCCGGCGGTTGGCCGGCCATGCCCAGCTCCAGTTCAGCGCCTGACCGATGCCGTACGGGTCGGAGTTGTCGCGCCGTGCCATCTGGTTGCCGGCCTGTGTCCAGGCGCCCGAATAGACCCAGCAGCCCGACGATGTGCTGCCGTCGTCGCGCAACTGGCCGAAGCCCGACAGCTGCTCGCCGGCCTTCGCCAGCACCTTGGTCGGGTCGTTCGGATCGACCAGGTCGGTGATCGCCTTGCCGCTGTATTCCATCGCCAGTTCCTGGGCGGACGGCGCGTGCGGAATCTTGTACGGCCAGCTCAGGTTGACGATCGGGTCTGGGAACGCGCCGCCATCCTTGACGTAAGCCGCGCGGATCCGGTTGAAGATGCCGGCGACGATGTCGATATCTTCCTTGGCTTCGCCCGGTGCCTCCGCGCCCTTCCAGTGCCACTGCAGCCAGCGGCTGGAATTGGTCAGCGAGCCTTCTTCTTCCGCGAAGCAGGTCGACGGCAGACGGAACACCGTGGTTTTGATGGAGGCCGTATCGACGTCGTTGAACTCGCCGTAGTTCTTCCAGAACTCGCTGGTTTCGGTGATCAGCGGATCGATCGTTACCAGGAACTTGAGCTTGGAAAGCCCATCGATGATCTTCTTCTTGTTAGGGAAGGAGCACACCGGGTTGAAGCCCTGGCAGATGTAGCCGTTGATGGCGCCGTTGTTCATCAGCTCGAAAGCCTGGAGCACGTCGTAGAGCTTGTCGATCTTCGGCAGGTAGTCGAAGGCCCAGTTGTTTTCCTTCTGGGCGGCATTTCCCCACCACGCCTTCTGCATGCTGACGAAGAACTTGGGGTAGTTCTGCCAGTAGCTCATCTGGCCGGGGCGCAGCGGCTTCAGCGCACGGGTCTTGTAGTAGTCGTCCAGGTTCTGCTCGCTGTCGCGCGCCAGGGACATGTAGCCCGGCAGCGAATTCGAGAGCAGCCCCAGGTCGGTTAGGCCCTGGATGTTGCTGTGACCGCGCAGCGCATTCATGCCGCCGCCGGCGACGCCAATGTTGCCCAGCAGCAACTGCATGATCGCCGCGGTGCGGATGATCTGCGAGCCCTGGCTGTGCTGCGTCCAGCCGAGCGCGTACATCACCGTCATGGTGCGGTTGCTGGTGCTGGTGCTGGCAATGTATTCGCAGACCTTGAGGAACTTGTCTTGCGGCGTGCCGGTGATGCGGCTCACCATTTCGGGCGTGTAGCGCGAATAGTGCCGCTTCATGACCTGCAGCACGCACTGCGGGTCCTGCATGGTCATGTCGACCTTCGCCATGCCCTGCTCGTCGAGCGCGTAACCCCACGATTTCGGGTTGTAGTTGCGTTTTTCCGGGTCGTAGCCGCTGAAGATCCCGTCCTCGAACTTGTAATCCGGGCCGACGATGAACGGCGCGTTGGTGTAGTGCCGGACGTATTCCGTCTGGATCTTGTCGTTGCTCAGGAGGTAGTTCAAGACTCCTGCAAGGAACGCGATGTCCGACCCGGCGCGCACCGGCGCGTAGTAGTCGGCCATGGCCGCCGAGCGCGTGAAGCGCGGGTCGACCACCACCAGGCGGGCCTTGTTATGTTTCTTGGCTTCGATCACCCACTTGAAGCCGCACGGATGCGCTTCTGCGGCGTTGCCGCCCATGATCAGCACGACATCCGCATTCTGGATGTCCTGCCAGTGATTGGTCATCGAACCTCTGCCGAACGTCGGGGCCAGACTGGCCACCGTAGGTCCGTGTCAAACGCGCGCCTGATTGTCGAAGACGAGCATCCCCAGCGAGCGGAACGCCTTGTGGGTGATGTACCCGGTTTCGTTGGAGGAGGCCGATGCGCAAAGCATGCCGGTGCTGGTCCAGCGGTTGACGGTCTGGCCCGCGGCGTTCTGCTTGACGAAGTTGGCGTCGCGGTCGTCCTTGAGCAGCTTGGCGATACGGTCGAGCGCGCTGTCCCAGCTGATGCGCTTCCACTCGTTGGTGCCGGCTTCGCGGACTTCTGGGTACTTCAGCCGGTTCGGGCTGTGCACGAAGTCGAGCAGGCCGGCGCCCTTCGGGCACAGCGTGCCGCGGTTCACCGGATGGTCGGGGTCGCCTTCGATGTGCAGGATGGCGGGCACCACGTTCTTCGCCTTGTCGCCGAGGCTGTACATGATGACGCCGCAGCCGACCGAGCAGTACGGGCAGGTGTTGCGCGTTTCGGTCGTGCGGGCCAGCTTGAAGTTGCGCGCTTCGGCCAGCGCGGCGGTCGGCGAGAAGCCGAGCGCGACGAGGCTGGAGCCGACGAGGCCGGCGCCGCTGACACGGAAGAATTGCCTGCGGCTCACGTCCATGACGTCACCTCCGGCCGATAAGTTGTCTGTTTTTTCATCGTGGTCTTCGAGTGGCTGTCTTTATTTGGGGGCTGTGCTGGCGCCGTCGCCGGCGGTCGGCTGCGTGGCATTGCCGGTGGGCGGCGAACCGGCGTTCTGGCTGGCTGTCATGCCGCCGATCGACGTACCGCCTTCGGACGGGCCCTTGCCCTCCGACGTCGGATGAACCGCATCGCCCGAAGGCGCCGGCTTGATGCCCGCCGGATAGGCTGCGGACGGCGGTCCGCCGCCTGCAGCCGTCGGGCCGTTCGCCGAAGCGGTGCTGGTCGGCGCGGGCGGCGTCGACGGTTTGCGGTCGCAGCCGGCCAGCGCGCCGAATGCGATCAGTGCGAGCGTGGCACACCAAGGCCAGGCGTTTTTTTGTCGTGGGGTCAAAGCGGAGCTCCTTCGGGCGCGAAGTCTAGCCACAGATGATCACCAGAGTGCGCCGCTCCCCTATTGGTACCGACCCTAGAGAAGGGTTGATTAACTTCTGTCGGCTATCGTCGGCGTGATGAATTCCTCAATTCGCCTTGGCTGGCGCACGCTGTGGCGCGATCTGCGTGCCGGCGAGCTTCGTCTGCTCATCGTCGCCGTGTTGCTCGCCGTCGCCGCGCTCACTGCCGTGGGCTTTTTCGCGGACCGGCTCAAGGGCGGTTTGCAGCGCGATGCGCGCCAGCTTCTGGGTGGCGACGTGGTCCTTGCCAGCGACAACCCGACGCCGGCAGCGGTCATCGCGCAGGCGCAGGCGCTCGGTCTGCAGGGCGCCATCACCTACGGCTTTCCGACCATGGCGCGGGCCGCCGATGCGCAGGGCGGCGCGAGCAAGCTCGTTTCGTTGAAGGCCGTGTCGACCGGCTACCCATTGCGCGGCAGCCTGCAGACCGCCACCAGCAACGAAGGACCGGGCCAGACCACGCGAGACATTCCGTCTCCGGGCGACGTCTGGGTCGACGGTTCGCTGCTCGATTCGCTGGCGCTGAAGGTCGGCGATCCGCTGCTGCTCGGCGACGCCAGCCTGCGCATCGCGCGCGTGATCGTGCAGGAGCCCGACCGCGGCGGCGGTTTCATGAGCTTTTCGCCGCGCGTGATGCTGAATCAGGCCGACGTTGCGCGCACGGCGTTGGTCCAGCCGGCCAGCCGCATCAACTACCGTTTTGCCGTCGCCGGCGAAGACCGAGCGGTGAAAACCTTCACTGACGCGACCGATGCGGTGCTCAAACAGGGCCAACTACGCGGCGCACGACTCGAATCCTTCGAGAGCGGTCGCCCGGAAATGCGCCAGACATTGGACCGCGCCGAGAAATTCCTGAATCTCGTAGCGCTGCTCGCGGCGCTGCTGAGCGCCGTCGCCGTGGCGCTGGCGGCGCGCGGTTTCGCTGCCAGCCACCTCGACGATTGCGCCATGCTGCGCGTGCTCGGCCAGAGCCAGCGGACGATTGCCGGCGCCTACGCTTTCGAGTTCGCGCTGATCGGGCTGTTCGCGAGCGCGGTCGGCGTGGCAATCGGCTTCGTCGTTCACTACGCTTTCGTGCTGTTGCTGGCCGGGCTGGTCGAGACGGCGCTGCCTGCGCCGACGCTGTGGCCGGTCGCTTTCGGGCTCGGCATGGGGCTGGTGCTGCTGTTTACCTTCGGCCTGCCGCCGGTGCTGCAACTTGCCAAAGTGCCGCCGCTGCGCGTGATCCGGCGCGATGTCGGCGGGCTGAAGCCAGCTTCTCTGGCGGTGCTGGGCATCGGCGTGCTGGGTTTCGTCGCCATGCTGCTGGCGGCCAGCAGCGATCTGAAGCTGGGGCTGATCGCGGTCGGCGGCTTTGCTGGCGCGGTGGCCGTGTTCGCGGCGCTGAGCTGGGTGGCGGTCAAGGTGCTGCGCCGCAGCGTCAATGAGAACACGGCGCCGCGCTGGCTGGTGCTCGCCACTCGCCAGATCTCGGCGCGCCCGGCCTATGCGGTGGTGCAGGTGAGCGCGCTGGCAGTCGGCCTGCTCGCGCTGGTACTGCTCGTTCTTCTGCGCACCGATCTCGTCTCCAGCTGGCGCCGCGCGACGCCGCCCGATGCGCCGAACCGCTTCGTGATCAACGTGATGCCCGACCAGAGCGACGCATTCCAGAAGTCGTTGCGCGATGGCGGCGTCAGCAAGTTCGACTGGTATCCGATGATCCGCGGCCGCCTGGTCGCCGTGAACGACAAGCCGGTTTCGCCCGACGACTACGCCGAAGATCGCGCCAAGCGCTTGGTCGACCGCGAGTTCAACCTGAGCAACAGCACGCAGATGCCGGAGCACAACAGCATTTCTGCGGGCACCTGGAAGCCCGACGCGCCGGGCGAGGTCAGCGTCGAAGACGGTCTGGCCGAAACGCTGGGCCTGAAACTCGGCGACAAGCTGCGCTTCGACATCGGCGGCATCCAGAACGACGCGCGCATCACCTCGCTGCGCAAGGTCGACTGGGGTTCGCTGCATGCGAACTTCTTCGTGATGTACACGGTCGCGAATCTGCCCGATGTGCCGGTCACCTACATGGGCGCGTTCCGCGCGCCCGAGACGCGCGGCTTCGACAACGCGCTGGTGCGGGCCTATCCGAACGTCACCAACGTCGACATGAGCGCCACCATCGGACAGGTGCAGCGCGCGGAACTCGTCGGCGTCGGCCTGCTGGCGGGCTTCTTGGCCAGCATCGCTGCGTCGGCGAGCGGTTGGGGACTGGCGCGCTACGTCTTCGATTTCGCCTGGACGGCGTCACTATGGTTGCCGGTTGCGGGCGCCGTGGCCGGCGCGGTGCTGGCGCTGGCTGCCGGCTGGTGGGGCTTGCGCGACGTGCTGCGTCGACCGGTGGTCGATACGCTCCGCCGCGCCGCCGAATAACGCACTACAGATC
>JAQGMX010000031.1 GCA_028292145.1 Variovorax sp. | reverse complement strand
CGAGCGCCGCGATGGCTTCGCCGAAGCTCTTGTCGCGGCCTTCGACGCGTGCCCAGGCGGAGGACGTGCGCTCGTAGACCAGCACGCTCTTGATCGATTCGCAGCCGCCCAGCGCGATGCCGTCGTCGACGATGGCCTTCAGCGGCAGCTCCTTGCCGCCGCGCAACTGATAGTTGGACGTGATGACGGCGACCGCGCCGGCATCGATGATCCGTTCCTGCAGCGCCTTGGCCGAGAAGCCGCCGAACACCACGCTGTGCGTCGCGCCAATGCGGGCGCAGGCCTGCATCGCGACGACGCCTTCGATGGTCATCGGCATGTAGACGATGACGCGGTCGCCCTTCTTGATGCCTTCTGCCTTGAGCGCATTGGCGAATTCGCAGACGCGCGTCAGCAGTTCGCGGTAGGTGACGGTGGTGACGATGCCGTCGTCGGCCTCGAAGACGATCGCCGCCTTGTGCTCGACCGGGGTGCCCATGTGGCGGTCGAGGCAGTTGGCCGACGCATTGAGTTCGCCGTCGTCGAACCACTTGTAGAACGGCGCGTTCGACTCATCGAGCGTCCGGGTGAAGGGCTTCGTCCAAGTGAGGTTCTCGCGGGCCAGGCGCGCCCAGAAGGCGTCCGGATCGGCCGTCGCTTCGGCGCAGAGCGCGTCGTACGCGGCCATGCCGCTGATGCGCGCGCCGGTGGTGGCGCGCTCGTCGGGCGGGAACACGCGGTTCTCGACCAACGTGGATTCGATGTTCTTCGTGCTGCTCATTTTTGTCTCCTGCGCCTTGGTTTGTCTGGCGGCCGTAATGTCGGGCGCTGCACTTACGGGTCACTGACGCGCCATCCTAGCCCTGCGTCCGCCGGGTGGGGCCATTGCGAACGTGACTTATTGCCAACCTAGAATCGAGGGTTGTCCGCAGCATCCTCCACGTCGACCCGACGCTCAACTTCCATGGCCCTTCCCGATCCCAACCAACACCCCGCTCCCGCCGAGCCGCTCATCGCAGCGCCACGCGCGTCGTCGCCGATGCGCCCGCTGCCACGACTGATCTTCGCCAGCCGCTGGCTGCAGCTGCCGCTCTACCTCGGACTCATCGTGGCGCAGGGCGTCTACGTGATCCACTTCCTGGTGGAGCTGCTGCATCTGGTCGAGGCGGCTTTCGGCAGCCAGACGGCGCTGCAGGCGCTCATCAGCAGCATCGGCTACAAGACCACCGCGCCCATCACGACGCTGAACGAAACCGTGATCATGCTGGTCGTGCTGGCACTGATCGACGTGGTCATGATCTCCAATCTGCTGATCATGGTGATCGTCGGCGGCTACGAGACGTTCGTGAGCCGGATGGACCTCACCGGCCATCGCGACCAGCCCGAATGGCTGAGCCACGTGAATGCGTCGGTGCTGAAGGTGAAACTGGGCCTGTCGATCATCGGCATCAGCTCCATTCACCTGCTGAAAACGTTCATCAACGCCGACAACTACACCGACCGCGTGCTGATCGCGCAGACCGCGATCCATTGCGCGTTCCTGCTGTCGGCGATGGCCATCGCGTACACCGACAAGCTGATGTCGAACACCAACGGGAACGGCAAGGGTCACTGAACGCAGGCACCCAGGCACCCAGCAACCCAGGCGCAGGGTTGACCGGCGTCAGATCGAAAAGTTATAATCGCGTTCTTTGGCAGATCGGCCGGTCATGAGCAATCGTGATGCGCCCAGCTCTGTCGGCCTTATCGGACTACTCGCGGATCACTGAATCCCGTCGCGGTCCAAGGCATCCGTCGGGCCTTGCCCGGCAACCGGCCGGCGTCATTTCAACGCCGGCCCCACTGCCTCGTCATGCTCCAACCGAGCAATCCGGCCGGCACTGGTTGCGTCGTTTTCCTTCACGTCGTCTTCAGCGCCCGTCGGCAGCCCTCGCGCTTTGCCGCGCATGGCGCGGCGCCTGTCCACCTCGCAAGGAGCACGCCGCATGGCCAAAGGAATTCTCATCGACCATGTTTTCAAGGTGTTCGGCGACGAGCCGGAAAAGGCGCTTGAACTGGTGAAGCAAGGCCTGTCGAAGCAGGACATCCTGCAGCAGACCGGCAACTCGATCGGCGTGTTCGACGCCACCTTCGAAATCCAGGCCGGCGAAATCTTCGTGATCATGGGCCTGTCGGGATCGGGCAAGTCGACGCTGGTGCGGCTGCTGAACCGGCTGATCGAGCCGACCGCCGGCCGCATCGTGATCGACGGCGCCGACATCAACGACCATTCCGACGCCCGCCTGCGTGCGCTGCGCCGGAAGGACATCAGTATGGTGTTCCAGTCCTTCGCGCTGATGCCGCATCTCACCGTTCGCGACAACACCGCTTTCGGGCTCGAACTCGCCGGCATGGACCGCAGGCAGCGGCTGGAACAGGCCGACCAGGCGCTGGCGCAGGTCGGGCTCGAAGGCTGGGGCGACAGCTACCCGGACGAGCTTTCCGGCGGCATGCAGCAGCGCGTCGGGCTGGCGCGCGCGCTGGCTTCCGATCCGTCGATCTTGCTGATGGACGAAGCCTTCTCGGCGCTCGACCCGATCATCCGCACCGAAATGCAGTCGGAACTGCTGCGGCTGCAGCAAGGCCAGCGCCGGACCATCGTCTTCATCTCGCACGACCTCGACGAAGCCATGCGCATCGGCGACCGCATCGCGATCATGAAGGACGGCCATGTGATCCAGGTCGGCACGCCGGACGAAATCCTGCGCACGCCGGCCGACGACTACGTGCGCAGCTTCATCCGCGGCGTCGATGCGGCGGCGGTCTTCAAGGCGGCGGACATCGCCCGCAAGTCGCTCACGGTCGTTTCGGAGCATGCCGACCGCGGCGCGCGCGCGGCGCTCAAGCAGCTCGAAGACCAGGACCGCGACTTCGCCTACGTGGTGAGCGCCGGCAAGCGCTACCTCGGCACCGTGTCGTCGGACTCGCTGCGCGCCGCGCTCGACGGCCACGCCGGCCCGCTCGGTCTGCAGCATGCGTTCCTGCCCGACCTGCCGCCCATCGCCGACGACGCGCCCGTCGCCGGCCTTATCGGCCAGGTCGGACTCGCGCCGTGCGCGGTGCCGGTGGTGTCGGCCGACGGCCGCTTCTGCGGTGCGATCAGCAAGACGACGCTGCTGAAGTTCCTCGACCGCGACACGCCGCCAGTGGAGCCGGTGCCTGCATCCGCACCCGCCGCTGCACCCGCCGCTCACACCATGGTTGAAGCGCTTTGAATTGGAAAGAATTTCGATGAACCACAACGCAATTTCCCAGACCACAGCAGCCGCACCGTCCAGCGTCGATCCGTGGGCCGCCCTGTCCGCAGCACCCGGCGCGGCGTCGAGCACCGATTGGCTCGGCCCGGCGCCGGGCGCGATCGACGCATCCGGCGCAGCCGACGGCTTCGCGCTCCAGCGCCTCTGGGACGGCTCGGTGCCCGTCGAGGCCTGGATCAACGACGGCCTGGGCTGGGTGGTCACGCATTTCCGGCCCTTCTTCCAGACCGTGCGCCTGCCGATCGACGCGACGCTCGGCAGCGTTCAGAGCCTGCTGACGGCGCTGCCTTCGCTGGCGATGATCGCGCTCGTCGCCCTGCTCGCCTGGCAATTCGCCGGCCGTGCCATCGCCGCCGGCACGGCCGTCGCGCTGCTGCTGGTCGCGATGCTCGGCGTCTGGCCGGAGGCAATGGTCACGCTGTCGCTGGTGCTGACTTCGCTGGTCTTCTGCATGGTGATCGGCCTGCCGCTCGGCGTGCTGCTGGCCAGCAGCGACCGCGCCCAGCGCCTGATGCGCCCGCTGCTCGATGCGATGCAGACGACGCCGGCTTTCGTCTACCTGGTGCCGGTCGTGATGCTGTTCGGCATCGGCGACGTGCCGGGCGTGATCGTCACCATCGTCTTCGCGCTGGCGCCGCTGGTGCGGCTGACCAACCTCGGCATCCGCCAGGTGCGGCCCGATCTGGTCGAAGCCGCCCGCGCCTACGGTGCGTCGCCGTGGCAGATGCTGACGAAGGTGCAGCTGCCGCTGGCGATGCCGTCGATCATGGCCGGCATCAACCAGGCGTTGATGCTGTCGCTGTCGATGGTGGTGATCGCCTCGATGATCGCGGTCGGCGGACTCGGCCAGATGGTGCTGCGCGGCATCGGCCGGCTCGACATGGGCCTGGCGACCGTCGGCGGGCTGGGCATCGTGCTGCTCGCCATCACGCTCGACCGCCTGACGCAGGCGATGGGCCGCTCGCGCCGCAGCACCGCGCGCCACTGGTGGCAGACGGGGCCGGCCGGGCTGGTCGTCCGCTCGGGCCGCAAGCTGGTCGCCGTCGGACTCGGCGGCCTCCTCGCGCTCGGCATGGCGCCGCAAGCCAGTGCGCAGGTCAGTGCGCAGGCCGACCAGAACCGTCCCGGCGAAGGCGTCACCGTGCAGCCGCTCAAGAGTTCGCTGGCCGAAGAAGCATTTCAGACGCTGCTCGTCATGCGCGCGCTCGAAGAGCTCGGCTACACCGTCGCGCCGATGAAAGACCTGGAACCCGCCACCGAGCACCTCGCCATCGCCAACGGCGACGCCACCTTCATGGCGAACCACTGGAGCCTGCT
>JAQGMX010000246.1 GCA_028292145.1 Variovorax sp. | reverse complement strand
GTCAGTGCGCGCACCAGCTGCGTGATGGCTTCCTGCTCGGCCGTCTCCATCCCCGGCGCCGACGCGTTGGCCGTGATGTCGATGGATGCATCGGCGTATTCCTTGCGCATCTTCGGCAGCAGCTCGTCCTGCACATACTGCTCGACCTGCGACCGGATGCCGTCGACCGACATGCCCGGCAGGTTGCGGAATTCGTACTGGAACTCGCACAGCTCCGGAATCGTGTTGACCGCGATGCCGCCCTGGATCTGGTTGGTGGTGAGGGTGGTGAAGGGTACGTCGAAGAATTCGTCGTACGGGCCGTTGGCGCGGTAGTGGTCGGCGATGTCGCGGATGCGGCAGATCAGCCGGGCCGCGTACTCGATGGCGTTGCAGCCGCGCGGCGTCAGCGACGAGTGCGCCGCCTTGCCGTGGACCCGGCAGCGATACAGGTTGATGCCCTTGTGCGCCACAACGACCTGCATCCCGGTCGGTTCGCCGACCACGCAGCCGTCGGCGCGCAGGCCGCGCTGTTTCAGTTCGGCCAGCATGATCGGCGCGCCCACGCAGCCGACTTCCTCGTCATAGGAGAAGGCGAGATGGATCGGTTTCTTGCGCGGCATGGCCAGAAACTCCGGCACCAGCGCCAGCGAGGTGGCGATGAAGCCTTTCATGTCGGCCGAGCCGCGCGCATACAGCTTGCCGTCGCGCTCGTCGATGCGGAACGGGTCGCTCGACCAGTTCTGGCCGTCGACCGGCACCACGTCGGTATGACCCGAAAGGATGATGCCGCCGTCGGTCTGGCCGTCGGTCGCGGGCAGGGTGGCGAACAGGTTCGCCTTGCGCCCGTCGGGCGACGCGATCACGTCGGCGCGCACGCCGTGGCCGGAAAGGCCGTCGCGCACGGATTCGATCAGTTCGAGATTGGAATTGCGGCTGGTGGTGTCGAAAGCGACCAGACGCTCGAGCCATTGACGGGTGTTCATAGGTAGACGCGGGCCAAAACCGACAAGTCTAGGCCGCAGCCAATGCCGCAGCAGCACGCCGCGGCATTACGCCTCGCGCATGATCTGGCCTCTTTTTTGCTATTTGAGACCAATGCAAACAACTGTTTCCTCCAAAAAAAGCATCCTCGCGGCCGTCATCGGCAATGCGCTGGAGTGGTACGACTTTCTGGCGTTCGCCTTCATGACGCCGATCGTCGCGAAGCTGTTCTTCCCCAACAATCCGGCCGACCCGGACAACAACATCAACCAGATCCTGCTGACCACGGCCGTCTTCGGCGTGGGTTTCTTCATGCGGCCGGTGGGCGGCATCGTGCTTGGGCTTTATGGCGACCGCAAGGGCCGCAAGGCGGCGATGGTGATGGTCACCGGGCTGATGGCGGTGGCGATCGCGCTGATTACCTTCGCGCCGACGTATGCGGCGGTCGGCATCGCCGCGCCGTTGTTCATCGTGCTCGCGCGGCTGCTGCAGGGCTTCGCCGCCGGCGGCGAGTTCGGAACCTCGACCGCGCTGCTGATCGAGATGGCGCCACCGGGCAAGCGCGGTTTCTACGGCTCCTGGCAGATGACCGGCCAGATGATGGCCCTGCTGCTGGGCGCCGCGGCGGGCACGCTGATCACCGAAATCTTCACGCAGGAGCAGATCATGGCCTGGGCCTGGCGCCTGCCGTTCGCTTTCGGCCTGCTGATCGTGCCGGTGGCGATCTACATCCGCCGCAACGTCGAAGAGCCCGAAGCCTTCGTGAAAATGAAGGCAGCGCAGGCCGCCGGCACGGTGCGACAGGCCACGCTCGGCGAGATGCTGAAGAACCACATGCGCGAGACGCTCGTCGGCATGGGCCTGGTGGTGACGCTGACGGTGTCGATCTACATCACCTTCACCTACCTCACGACCTTCTCGACCGTCACGCTCAAGCTGCCGCTGCGCGACACTTTCCTGGTCCAGATGGCCAGCGCCGTCTTCATGATCGTGCTGATGCCGCTCTGGGGCGCATGGTCCGACCGCGTCGGGCGTCGGCCGCTGATGATCGGTTCGCTGATCGGCTACCTGCTGGTGCTTTACCCGGCCTACGCCTGGCTGACTTCCGAGCCGTCGATCACGCGCCTGCTGGTCGCGCAACTGTCGATCTGCGTTTTCGTCTCGGTCTACTTCGGCGTCTTCAGCACCGTGATCGCCGAGCTGTTCCCGGCCAACGTGCGCTCGCTGGGGATGTCGCTGGCCTACAACATCGCGGTCATGATCTTCGGCGGCTTCGCGCAGTTCATCGTCACCTGGCTGATCCGCGCAACGGGTTCGCCGATGGCGCCGGCGTACTACGTGATGTTCGGCGTGGCGGTGGGGCTGGTGGCTGCGTTCTTCATCCGGGATCGGACGCACGAAGTGTCGATCCACTGAACGGATCGACGATCTCGACGCCGAGCGCTTTGAAATCGGCCACGTTCCGGGTCGCGACCGTCAGTCCGTTCACGACGGCGGTCGCCGCGATCATCGCGTCTTCATACAGCGTGTCCGACTTTCGATGCATCAGCCTGGCCCAGCATCGGAAGGCGGCGGCGTCCATGGGCAGGACGTTGTAGGCGTCGGCGACCAGGGCCAGCCAAGCCTCGATCTCCCTGGCCTTGGCGACATCCTGCTCGCGTGTCAGTTCGATGCCGGCCTGGATCTCACCCAGCGTGACGGCGGACACGTGCAGTCGGGCAGCGTCGACCGACTGCAGCCATGCCACGACCGCACCGTGCGGGCGTGGCTTGCGCAGTTCGGAGATCACATTTGTATCGAGCAGGTACATCGCGCGTTACTGCAGCGTCACCGCAGCGGCTCGACATCGCGCCGCTTCGCGTTTCCGCGTGCCGGCAGGATCAGGTCGGCGCGTGCCTGATCGGACAGCAGCAACTCCTTCAACGAAGGACGTGCCGCGGCATGCATGCGGCGCCACTCTTGTACCGGTACCAGTACCGCAGCCTCCGCGCCACGCCGGGTCACCATCTGCGGGCCTTCGGAAAGACAGGCGTCGAGAAACTCGCTGAATCGTGCTTTCGCGTCCTGAACAGGCCATGTGTGCATTTTGAACCTTCATCAAACCAGTTGGCTGACTAGTTGAACGGGTCACGCAACGGTTGTCAAGTCCGGTCCAGGGTCAAATCCCATACGCCCGCAACCCCAGCAGCACCACCACGGCCAGCGCCAGCATCACCGTCGTAGCCTGCCAGAACAGCACGGGCCTGCGCTCCACCAGCGGCAACGCCCGCGTCCGCAAGAATTCCGCGCCCGGCGAGCGCAAATCGTGCGCGAACTCCGACACCGCCTCCTGCCGCTTCGCCGGATTCGGATGCAGCCCCTTCTGCAGCACCGCATCCACCCAAGCCGGCAATTCCTCCCGGAAATGCCGCACCGGCGTGTAGCGCATCCGGTTCGCATCCGCCGCTGAGCGCACCTGCGTCGGCTGCAATCCATAAGGCAGCTGCCCGGTCAGCAGCCAATACGCGATCACCGCCAGAGAAAACAGATCCGACCGCGCGGTGCCGCCGTTGCCGACGAAGTATTCGGGCGCCGTGTACTGCAGCGTCCCGTCGATGCCGAGCGCACGCCGCTCGCTCTCGCTGTCCGCCAATCCGGCCACATGCGTCGATGCGAGATCGATGATCTTCACCGTCCCCGCGCGGTCGATCATCACGTTCTCCGGCCGCAGATCCTGGTGCAGCATCTCCCGCCCGTGCAGTGCCTGCAGCCCGCGCGCGAGTTGCTCGACGATGCCGCGCACGCTGTCGAGCGACGGGCGCGGGTTGTCGACGGCCCACTGTGCGAGCGTCTGGCCGTCGACGTATTCCATCGCGACGTACAGGTGCGAGCGCGGCCGGTCGATCGGGCTGGCTTTCAGCACATGCGGGCTGTCGACGCGCCGCGCCACCCATTCCTCGAGCACGAAGCGGTCGAGGTAGTCGCGGTCTTCGCGCAGGTCGACGGACGGCAGCTTCAGCACGACCTGCTGTCCGGTGGCGTCGTCCACGGCGAGGTGAACATGGCTGCGCGAACTCACGTGCAGTTCGCGTACCAGCGTGAAACCCTCGAAGCGGGCACGCGGTGAGAGCGGCGGCGCTAGCGCCAGCCCTTCGCGCTGCTGCAGCAATTGCGCGGCGTCGGCCTGGGGAAGTTCGTCGATGCGCAGAAGCTGCACGGTGCTGTCGTCGTTGCTGCCGTCGTTGCCTTTTGCATGCGCGGCTTCGGCGATCAGTCGCGCGGCGGCATCGAAATCGTCGCCGCTGCGCGCGAGGGCGTCGTGCACGGTGGCGGCGTCGAGATGCGCGTAGCCGCCGTCGGTGGCGAGCAGGTAGATCTCGCCGACTTCCGCTTCCCAGCAGCGGTAATCGATCTCCACGTTCGGACCGGCGCCGAGCGCGCGGCCGAGGTACGACTCGGCCGAGGAGACGTGGACGCGGTGGTCTTCGGTGAGCTGCTCCAGCGCATTCGGATGCAGCCGGTAGATGCGCGCATCGCCGACGTGCAGCAGGTGCAGTTCGCGGCCCTTAAGGATCAGCGCGCTGAAAGTGCAGACGTAGCCGCTGTCCTTGTCGAAACGGGCGTCGCTGCGCATCGTCTGCGCATGCAACCAGGAGTTGGTGGCGTCGAGCACGCGCTGTGCCGAGCGTCGCACCGACCACGCGTCGGATGTCGCGTAGTAGTCGTCGAGGAAGCCGCGCACCGCCGCCGCGCTGGCGATCTGGCTGACCTTGCTGGAGCCGATGCCGTCGGCCAGCGCGACGGCGATGCCCTTGGACCGCCGCTGCGATCCCTCGGGCAGCATCGCGCCGTGGAAGTCCTGGTTGACGGCCTTGCCTGCGCCCGCGAGCGAATGCTGGCCGAGCGTCACCCGCAGCGCGGAACGCTGGAACTTCGGCGGTGCGCCCATGGAAGCGAGCAGGCTCGCGTTCAGCGCACGGCGCGCTTGGCGGCGGTCTTGTAGTGCGTCGCGTACAGCGTGAGGCCGACGAAGGTCAGGCCGCCGACGAGGTTGCCGAGCACGGTCGGGATCTCGTTCCAGATCAGGTAGTCCATCAGCGTGAACTTGCCGCCCAGCAGCAGGCCGGTGGGGAACAGGAACATGTTGACGACCGAGTGCTCGAAGCCCATGTAGAAGAAGATCGTGATCGGCATCCACATGCCGATGGCCTTGCCCGACACGGTGGTCGACATCATGGCCGCGACCACGCCTGTCGACACCATCCAGTTGCACATCACGCCGCGGATGAACAGCGTCAGCATGCCGGCCGCGCCGTGCGCCTGGTAGCCCAGCGTGCGGCCTTCGCCGATGTGGCCGAGCCGTTCGCCGATGGCGTTGGGCGCTTCGCTGAAACCGAAGGTGAAGATGATCGACATGAACAGCGCCACGGTCAGCGCGCCGGCAAAGTTGCCGCAGAACACCAGTCCCCAGTTGCGCAGCACGCCTTTCCAGGTCGCGCCGGGGCGCTTGTCGAGCACGGCCAGCGGCGCCAGCGTGAAGACGCCTGTCAGCAGGTCGAAGCCCATCAGGTACAGCATGATGAAACCGACCGGGAACAGCATCGCGCCGACCAGCGCGTTGCCGGTGTTGACGGTGATGGTGACCGCGAAGGCCGCGGCCAGCGCAAGGATGGCGCCAGCCATGTAGGAGCGGATCAGCGTGTCGCGGGTCGACATCAGGAGCTTGGATTCGCCGGCGTCGACCATTTTGGTCACGAATTCGGCGGGTGCGAGATAGGCCATGAGAGAAATTCCTTGGAAAACTTGAAAGAGGGGATCGCGGGCGCTCAGCCCAGCGCGACCTGCACGGTGCCGGCCTCGACGCGCACGGCATGCGCGCGCACCGAGTGCTCTGGCGCTTCCAGGCATTCGCCGGTGCGCAGGTCGAAATGGTTCTTGTAGAGCGGCGACGCGACGACGGTGCGGTCGCCGAGGCTGCCGATCAGCCCGCGCGACAACACGCTGGCGCCGGATTTCGGGTCGACGTTGTCGATCGCGAAGAACTGTTCAGACTCGCCGACGCGGAAGACCGCGACATGCACGCCGTCCACCAGCGCGCAGACGCCGGTGTCGGGGAGGATGTCGGCGGCGGCGCAGACGTCGGTCCATTGAAGGGTTGTTTCAGTGGTCATGGGATCTTTATGTTTCGTGGTCAGGCGAGGGCGGGCGCGGGGACGATCTCGACGCGCTCATCGACGCGGGCCGGGCGGATCTGGCCGCGCTCCTTGACGAAGACGATGTGCTCGTCGGGCTTGTCGCTGTTGACGAAGGAGCGGAAGCGCTGGCGCACCTTCGGATCGTTCACGGCGGTCTTCCATTCGCACTGGAAGACGTCGACCACGTGCTGCATCTGCGCTTCGAGTTCGGCGGCGAGGCCGAGCGTGTCGTTGACGACGACGCCCTTGAGGTAGTCGAGGCCGCCTTCGAGGTTGTCGCGCCAGGTGCTGGTGCGCTGCAGCCGGTCGGCGGTGCGCACGTAGAACATCAGGAAGCGGTCGATCAGCTGGACCAGTTCGGCCTTGGTCAGGTCGACGGCGAGCAGTTCGGCATGGCGCGGCTTCATGCCGCCGTTGCCGCAGACGTA
>JAQGMX010000233.1 GCA_028292145.1 Variovorax sp. | reverse complement strand
TCGATGCGCAGGCGCAGCAGCTGGAAACTGCGGCCTTGCGGCAGGTTCTGCTTGAACTGGCCGTGCGGCGCCATGACCTTGTACGGCACGTCGGCGTCGCGCAGCAACTTCAGCAGCAGGTAGATCGATTCGGCCAGCGGCGACAGCGTCGACGACCAGCGTTCCAGATCGACGCGGCGCGACGGCGCAGGCCGGTTCTGCCACGCGTGATAGGCCGGCAGGTCGAACTCGCAGGTGCCGCCCGGAATTCCGGCACGGCTGCGGATGCTCATCAACCATTCGTTCTCTGTCAGCGCCTGGCCGGCCTTCCCGCTGATGGTGTTGAGCGTCGCAAAATTGCGCTCGAGCTGATTGACGACCTGATTCAGCACCGACTCGGCGATCGCAGGATTTCCGCGGTAGCTGTTGAAGACGTTCTTGTGCTTGTCGAGGTCGCGCAGCACGTCGGCCTTGAGGTCCGCACGCGCGGCGACGTCCATGATCTCGAAGATCGTGACCAGCGCATAGTGATGCGAAAGGGCGGAATCGGACGGAACCAACTCACCCAGGCGTCGAAACAAATGTTCCAGCCGCAGGTAGGTTCGGATGCGTTCGTTGAAGGGGTACTCGTAAAGAATCACGCTTTAGTGTCTATTTCTTAACTTCGATCATAGCGGGCAGCTTGACGCGGCCCACTGCGACCAGACACTTTGCACGTCGCGCGCGAGTTCTTCCAGGGTCAATATGTCATTGAATATGACGGCGTCGGCTGCCGCGCGGCGTGCACGGCGCGTCGCCTGCTGCGCGATGACCGCGCGGACGGCCTCCGGCGTCCATCCCGAACGGGCCACTACGCGGCGCAATTGCGTGTCTTCCCGGGCATCGACGACCAGCACGCGATCGACCCGCGAGCGCCAGCGGCCGGATTCGACCAGCAGCGGCACGTCGAAGACCAGCGGCTGGCCGGGCAGGGCGGAGGCTGCTGCGCGCTCGCATTCGGTGCCGATCATCGGATGCAGGATCGCCTCGAGCCGATGCTTGACGGTGGCATCCGCGAAGACGCGTTCCCGCATTGCGGCACGGTCCAGACTGCCGTCCGCAGCGATGACCGACGCGCCGAAGGTCGCCTCGATGGCCGGCATCGCCGCGCCGGCGGGCTGCGTCAGCGACCGGGCGATCGCATCGGTGTCGACCAGCGCAGTGCCCCGTGCGACGAGCATCGCGGCCACGGTGCTCTTTCCGCTACCGATGCCGCCGGTGAGCCCGATGCGCATTTTTCAGGCACCGAGTCCGACGAAGCGCAGCATCGCGCCGGCGCCGAAGAACATCGCCGTGAATCCTGCGCCGGCCAGAAACGGGCCGAACGGCACGTAACCGCCTTCGCGCAACCCGTTGTTGAACTTGAGCGCCACGCCCACGATTACGCCGATCACCGACGCCATCAGAATGATCGGCACCAGCGCCTGCCAGCCGAACCAGACGCCGAGCGCCGCAAAAAGCTTGAAGTCGCCGTAGCCCATGCCTTCCTTGCCGGTCGCGAGCTTGAAGGCCCAGTACACGGCCCAGAGAGAGACGTAGCCGCCGACGGCACCCCACACGGCGTCCTGCAACGTCACGCCGGTCAGGCCGCCCAGCGCCGCCAGCAGGCCGGCCCAAAGCAGCGGCAGCGTGATGTCGTCCGGCAGGAAGGTGGTGTCCCAGTCGATCAGTGCCAGCGCGAGCAGCGCCGCCGAGAAGCCGCACCACGCGAGCGCCGCCCACTGGCCCGGCATCCGCCATGCGCACCAGGCGAACAGCAGCCCGGTCGCGAGCTCGACCAGCGGGTAGCGGATGCCGATCGGCGTCCTGCACGACGAGCACCGGCCGCGCAGAACGATGTAGCTCAGGATCGGGATGTTCTCGTACCAGCGGATCACGTGGCCGCACTGCTGGCAGCGCGAATGCGGCACCATTAGGTTGAAAGGCGGCTCGGTTTCTGACGGTGCCATCGTGCCGGCAGAGGCCTGCGCCGAGTCCGCCAGCTCCGCCGCCCACTGCCGCTCCATCATCTTCGGCAGCCGGTAGATGACGACGTTGAGGAAGCTGCCGATCAAAAGGCCCAGCAGGCCGGCCAGCGCGGCATCCACGCCCTGCGAAACCAGCATCAGACGACCTGGCCCAGCTTGAAGATCGGCAGGTACATCGACACGACGATGCCGCCGATGAGCGTGCCCAGGAACACGATGATGATCGGTTCCATCAGGCTGGAAAGCCCGGCGACCATGTCGTCGACTTCGGATTCGTAGAAATCGGCCGCCTTGCCCAGCATGTGGTCGATGGAGCCCGATTCCTCGCCGATGGCCGTCATCTGCAGCACCATCGAAGGGAACACGTTCGCATTGGTCATCGCCGCGGTCAGGCTGGTGCCGGTGGAGACTTCCTGCTGGATCTTGACCGTCGCATCGGCGTACACCGAATTGCCCGATGCGCCGCCCACCGAATCGAGCGCTTCGACCAGCGGCACGCCGGCGGCGAACATCGTCGACAGCGTGCGCGTCCAGCGCGCGACGCAGGATTTGTCGATCAGCTTGCCGAAGACCGGCAGCTTGAGCAGGATGCGGTCCATGACCTTCTGCATCCGCTCGTTGCGCTTCCAGGCCTGTATGAAGAAATAAAGCCCGCCGCCGATCCCGCCGAAGATCAGCCACCAGTAGGAAACGAAGAATTCGCTGATCGCCATCACGATGAGCGTCGGCGCGGGCAGGTCGGCGCCGAACGAGGTGAAGACTTCCTTGAAGGCCGGAATCACGAAGATCATGATCACCGCCACCACGACGAACGCCACCACCACCACCGACATCGGGTACATCAGCGCCGACTTGATCTTCGACTTGATCGCCTCGGTCTTCTCCATGTAGGTGGCGAGCCGGTCGAGCAGCTCCTCGAGAATACCGGCGGCTTCGCCGGCTTCCACCAGGTTGCAGTAGAGGTTGTCGAAGTACTTCGGAAACTTGCGGAAGGCGGCGGAGAGCGAAGAGCCGGTCTCGACGTCGCTGCGGATGTCGTTCAGGAGCTTGGCCACGCTGGCGTTGGCATTGCCCCGGCCCACGATGTCGAAGGCCTGCAGCAGCGGCACGCCGGCCTTCATCATGGTGGCGAGCTGCCGCGTGAAGATCGCGATGTCCTTGGGCTTGATGGCCTTGCCGGACCGCATGCGGCGCTTCTTGATCTTCGTCAGCAGCACGCCCTGGCGCCGCAGCGAGGCCTGGACCTGATTGGTGCCGGAAGCACGCATCTCGCCACGGGCCTGCTTCCCATTGCGGTCCTTGCCTTCCCACTCGAAGACGAATTCCTTGAGATTGCCCCGGGTGCTTGCTGCAGTAGTTGCCATTCGATCTCCGCTGGTGGCTGTCGTACGTTGGCTATTCGTTTGTAACAGCAAGTACTTCTTCGAGCGATGTTAAGCCCTGCATCACTTTCAGCAGCCCCGACTGTCGCAGGGAACGCACACCTTCGGCCTCGGCCTGGCGCGCGATGTCGGGCGCGCTGCCGTCGCGCAGGATGATGTTCTGGATCGCCTCGGAGATCGGCATCACCTGATAGATGCCCACCCGGCCCTTGTAGCCGCTGTTGCAGGCGTGGCAGCCGACCGGGCGGTAAGGCTTCCACGTGCCGTCGAGCTGCGCATCGGTGAAGCCCGCATCGTGCAACGCTTCGTTGGGTATGTCCGCCGTCTCGCGGCAAACGACGCAAAGCCGCCGCGCGAGCCGCTGCGCCGTGATCAGGATCACGCTGGAGGCGATGTTGAACGGCGCGATGCCCATGTTGCGCATGCGCGTCAGCGTGGTCGGCGCGTCGTTGGTGTGCAGCGTCGAAAGCACCAGATGGCCGGTCTGCGCGGCCTTGATCGAGATGTCCGCCGTTTCGAGGTCGCGGATTTCGCCGACCATGATGATGTCCGGGTCCTGCCGCAGGAAAGCCCGCAGCGCCGTCGCAAAAGTCAGCCCGGCGCGTTCGTTGACGTTGACCTGGTTCACGCCCGGCAGGTTGATTTCCGACGGGTCTTCGGCCGTCGCGATATTCACGCCCGGCTTGTTCAGCAGATTCAGGCAGGTGTACAGCGACACCGTCTTGCCGGAGCCGGTCGGGCCCGTGACCAGCACCATGCCGTAGGGCCGTCCGATGGCCGTCAGCAGCCGCGCCTTCT
>JAQGMX010000207.1 GCA_028292145.1 Variovorax sp. | reverse complement strand
ACTCGCGGCAGATCCAGTCGTGCATCTCGCGGCACAGGGCGCGCCAGGGCTGCAGGTCGAACCCGGCGCGGAACTGTTCGCACAGCTTCACGAAGCGGTCGACGGCCACCCAGGCCATGACCTTGGAATGCGTGAAGTGACGCGGCTCGCCGCGCACCTCCAACATGCCGTAGTCGGGCTCGCGCCAGATCGTCGCCACATGCCGCATCATGGCCAGCCCGCGCTGCAGGCCCTCGGCGTCGGGCCGGTGACCCGAGGCGGTGGCCTGGAACAGCACGTCGGCCACCTCGCCGAAGATGTCCAGCTGCCGCTGGCGCGAGGCCGCGTTGCCGATACGCACCGGCCGCGCGCCCTCGAAGCCGGGCAGCCAGTCGGCCTCCCACTCGGGCAGCAGCCGCTCGCCGCCCACGCCGTACATGATCTGCATCCCCGCGGGCTGGCCGGCACAGGCCCGCAGCAGCCAGTCACGCCAGGCCCGCGCCTCGTCGACGAAGCCGGTCTGCAGCAGAGCCAGCAGCGTCAGCGTGGAATCGCGCAGCCAGCAGTAGCGGTAGTCCCAGTTGCGGGTGCCGCCCGCCTGCTCGGGCAGCGACGTGGTGGCGGCGGCCACGATGCCGCCGGTGCGGCTGTTGGTCAGCGCCTTCAGGGTCAGCAGAGAACGGCGGACGACCGGCGCCCAAGGGCCGTCGACCTTCGCGTTGGCGATCCATTCACGCCAGTAAGCGGTGGTGCCCGCCACCGCCGCATGTGGATCGATGGCGGCGGGCGGCGGTTCGTAGGACAGGCCATGGGCCAGGTCGAAAGCCACCTCGTCGCCCGGGCCCAGTTCGAAATCGGCGTAGCTGCGGAAGTCGCGACCCTCGTGCACCACCGGCCCGCGCAGCACGATGCGGTTCTCGCCGCCGATGGCATCGAGCATGTCGTCATGCTGCGTCACCCACGGCACGGTCAGGCCATAGCCGAAGCGGATGGCCAGTTCACTGCGCACGCGCACACGGCCCTTCACGCCGCGCACGATGCGCACCAGGTGCCGGTCGTTCGTGCCCACGACCAGCGCGTCGACCACCTCGATGCAGCCCTCGGCTGTCTCGAAGCGCGTTTCCAGCACCAGGGTGCCGTCCCGGTAGCTGCGCGTGACGCTGGCGTCGGCGTCCAGCGGCGCGATGCGCCAGAAGCCGTTGTCGTCGGTGCCCAGCAGAGCGCAGAACACGGCCTCGCTGTCCACCCTCGGCCAGCACAGCCAGTCGATGGCGCCCGTGCGGTCGACCAGCGCCACGGTCTGGCCGTCGCCGAGCAGGGCGTGGTCTTCGATGCGGCGCGACATGGGTCTGCAGGGTGCACAGCCCGGCTGGACGGCTGTGTCGGAGCGATGAGCGCGGCCGTGTCGGACGCGCGTCCGTGTCCTGTCGTGCTGCCTCGCGGGCGGGCGCGATGCGGCGTGTGAAATGATCGGGCGATGCCTGCTGCCTCCCACGCGTTTTCCACGCTCCCCCTCTCGCCTGCCACCCTGGCCAACCTGCAGCAACTCGGCTACACCGAGATGACCGCGATCCAGGCGGCCGCACTGCCCCCCGCCCTGCTCGGCAAGGACCTGATCGCGCAGGCCAAGACCGGCAGCGGCAAGACTGCGGCATTCGCGCTGGCGCTGCTCGCCAATCTCAACCCGCGCCGTTTTGCCGTCCAGGCGATGGTGCTGTGCCCGACGCGCGAGCTGGCCGATCAGGTCACGACCGAAATCCGCCGCCTTGCGCGCGCCGAAGAAAACATCAAGGTCGTCACGCTCTGCGGCGGTGTCGCGCTGCGCGGCCAGACCGCCAGCCTCGAGCACGGCGCGCACATCGTGGTCGGCACGCCCGGCCGCATCATGGACCACCTCGAGCGCGGCAACCTGCAGCTCGACGCGCTCAATACGCTGGTGCTCGACGAAGCCGACCGCATGCTCGACATGGGTTTCTTCGAGGACATCGTCACCGTGGCGCGCCAGTGCCCGCCGACGCGCCAGACGCTGCTTTTCTCGGCGACGTATCCCGAAGGCATCGCCAAGCTGGCCGACCGGTTCATGAAGTCGCCTCAGCAGATCACCGTGCAGGCGCAGCATGAGGAAGGCAAGATCCGCCAGCGCTGGTACGAGGTGAAAGAGAGCGACCGGCTGCATGCCGTTTCGCGCCTGCTCGACCACTTCCGGCCCGGCAGCACGCTGGCTTTCTGCAACACCAAGCAGCAGTGCCGCGACCTGGTCGCAGTGCTGCAGGCCCAGGGTTTCAGTGCGATGGCGCTGTTCGGCGAACTCGAGCAGCGCGAGCGCGACCAGGTGTTGGTGCAGTTCTCTAACCGCAGCTGTTCCGTGCTGGTCGCGACCGACGTGGCCGCGCGCGGCCTCGACATCGCCCAGCTCGAAGCCGTGATCAACGTCGACGTGACGCCCGATTCCGAAATCCACATCCACCGCATCGGCCGCACCGGCCGCGCGGACGCCGAAGGTCTGGTGCTGAACCTGGCATCGATGAACGAGATGGGCAGCGTCGGCAAGATCGAGCAGCTCCAGGGCCGCGAATCCGACTGGCATCCGCTGGCCGAACTCACGCCCGGCAGCGGCGAACCGCTGCGCGCGCCGATGGCGACGCTGCAGATCGTCGGCGGCCGGAAAGAGAAGATCCGCGCCGGCGACGTGCTGGGCGCGCTGACCGGCGATGCCGGTTTTGCCAAGGAGCAGGTCGGCAAGATCAACGTAAACGAGTTCTCCACCTATGTGGCGGTCGACCGGCGCATTGCGCGCGAGGCAGCCCACAAGCTTTCCACCGGCCGCGTCAAGGGCAAGTCCGTCAAGGTACGGCTGCTCGACGATGTGGCTTAATTACGCCCTTCGAACACTTACTCCGAGCTACTTCATGGCCACCAAAATCCGCACCGAGGCAGACCGTATTGCCACCCCGAAACCCGTCGCTGTCGCCGGCTACAACGTCCCCACGAGCGGAGGCGGCCAGAAGGTGAGCCTCGAGCGCGGCAAGGCCACGCGCAGCAAGAAGAACCCCGGCAAGCGGGCAAAGAAGGGCGGCTAAACCCCCTTTTATAGATCGGCCGCAGGGCCGGTCCGCAGAACGACGCGCCTTCGGGCGCGTTTTTTTATGCCTGAAAGCCAGTCGCCGATGCGACGCCGACTGCGGGCAAACCTCAGTCGACCGGCCTCGCACCGCTCTCCACAATCGTCCGCTTGCCCCAGGCGCCGTCTTCGGCGCCGCTTTCGGGGTCTTTCGCGAGGATCGATGTGGAACTGTTCTTCCAGCAACTTTTGAACGGCCTGACGGTCGGCGGCGTCTACAGCCTGGTGGCGCTGGGGCTGACCCTGGTCTACGGCATCCTGCACGTGCCGAATTTCGCGCACGGCGCCTTCTATATGTCGGGTGCCTTCGCCGGCTATTACCTGATGGTGAAGCTGGGGCTCAACTATTGGTTGGCGATGGCCGGCGCTGCCGCCATCGTCGCGGTGATCGCGATGCTGGCCGACCGGCTGGTGTTCCACCCGCTGCGAAACGCGCCCGAACTGCACGACATGATCGCGGCCATCGGCATCCTGCTGTTCCTCGAAGCCGGTGCGCAGGCGATGTTCGGCGCCGATTTCCACCGCATGCCGACACCCTACGGCCAGGTGGTCGAGATCTTCGGCCTCACGGCGCCGCTGCAGCGCCTGCTGATCATCGCCGGCGCATTCACGCTGATGGTGGTGCTGCACCTGTTCCTGAACCACACGACGATCGGCTCGACCATCATCGCGATGGCGCAGAACCCGGCCGGCGCGGCGCTGGTGGGCATCGACGCGACGCGGGTCAAGCTGTTGGTGTTCGCGATCTCGGGCGCGCTGGCGGCCATCGCGGCGGTGCTGTATGCGCCGATCAACCTGGTCTATCCGGCAATGGGCAACCTGGTGATCACCAAGGCGTTCGTGATCATCATCCTGGGCGGCATGGGCAGCTTCCCGGGCGCCATCGTCGGCGGGCTGATCATCGGCATGGCGGAGAGCTTCGGCGGCTTCTATTTCTCGACCGACTACAAGGACATCATCGCCTTCGTGCTGCTGGTGGTGATTTTGTCGTTCCGCCCGCAAGGCCTGTTCACGCCCAAGGGAGCGCGCGCATGAGGCCGATGCAATTGCTCGAAGGCAAGGCGGGCTGGGCACTGCTCGCCATCATTGCGCTCGCGTTTCCGCTTTTCGCGCAGAACAATTACCTGATCTCGGTCGCGACGCAGGCCTTCATCATGGCCATCGCGGCTTTGGGGCTGAATCTCATCACTGGCTATACCGGCCAGTTCAACCTGGCCCACGGCGCGTTCATGGCGGTCGGTGCGTACACGGTCGGCATCCTGACGGTCGACCACGGCGTGCCGTTCTGGATCGCCTTCCTGGCGGCCGGCTGCGTGACGGCGACGATGGGGCTCTTCGTCGGCCTGCTGTCGCTGCGGCTCAAGGGCCACTATTTCTCGATCTTCACGCTGTGCGTGAGCTACATCATGTTTCTTCTGATCGAGAAGTGGGAAAGCCTGACCCACGGACCGGTCGGCATCATGGGCATTCCGGCGCCGACGGGCATCGGGCCGCTGCAGTTCGGCACGCCGCTGTCGCAGTACTACCTGGTGCTGGCGTTCCTGGTGCTCGGAATCTTCGTGATGGCGCGCATCGTGCGGTCTTTGCTGGGCCGCAGTTTCATGGCCGTGCGCAACAGCGACGAGCTGGCCGAGGCGCTGGGCATCGACCTGATGCGCACCAAGACGCTGTCGTTCGTGCTGTCGGTGGTCTACGCCGGCTTCGCCGGTGCGCTTTATGCAGGGCAGGTGCGGTTCCTGGGGCCGGACCTGGCGAGCGAAGCCGTGACCTTCGATCTGGTGATGTTCGTGCTGGTCGGCG
>JAQGMX010000181.1 GCA_028292145.1 Variovorax sp. | reverse complement strand
TGTGCGACGGGCGCACGCCACGCTGGATGCAGCGCGTCGAGTCGCCGCTCTTCAAGCTCGCCGGCGTCGCGCCCGACCAGCCGATGCACTGGCGCACCTACGCCTTCGCGCTGCTGGCCTTCAATGCCATCGGCGCGCTGGCCGTCTACGGACTGCAGCGGCTGCAGCACCTTCTGCCGCTGAATCCGGCCGGCATGACCGCGGTATCTGCGGATTCGTCCTTCAACACCGCAATCAGCTTCGTCGCCAACACCAACTGGCAAGGCTATGCGGGCGAGTCGACGATGAGCTATCTCACGCAGATGCTCGGCCTCACGGTGCAGAACTTCTTCTCCGCCGCGACCGGCATCGCGGTGGCCTTCGCGCTGGCGCGTGGCTTCGCTGCGCGCAGCACGGACGGGCGCGGTTTCATCGGCAACTTCTGGGCCGACATCACACGCGTCACGGTCTGGCTGTTGCTGCCCTTGTCGTTCGTGCTGGCGATGTTCTTCGTTGGCCAGGGCGTGATCCAGAACCTCGATGCGTCGCACGCGTTGCGCACCGTCGAGGGCGCGACGCAGACCATCGCGATGGGACCGGTCGCATCGCAGGAGGCGATCAAGATGCTCGGCACCAACGGCGGCGGGTTTTTCAACGCCAACTCGGCGCATCCGTTCGAGAACCCGACGCCGCTGTCCAACTACGTTCAGATGCTGGCGATGTTCCTGATTCCGGCCGCGCTGTGTTTCGCCTTCGGCCGGGTCGTCGGCGACAAGCGTCAGGGCTTTGCCGTGCTGGCTGCAATGACGGTGCTGTTCATCGCCGCCGTGCTCGTCATCCTGCCGGCTGAGCAAGCAGGCAATCCGTTGCTTGCGCCGCTCGGCGTCGACCAGACGGCGTCCGTACTCCAGGCCGGCGGCAACATGGAAGGCAAGGAAACGCGCTTCGGCATCAGCTCGTCGGCGCTGTTCGCGGCCATCACGACAGCGGCTTCGTGCGGCGCGGTCAACGCGATGCACGATTCGTTCACGCCGCTCGGCGGAATGGTGCCGATCGTGCTGATGCAGCTGGGCGAAGTCGTTTTCGGCGGCGTCGGCAGCGGGCTCTACGGCATGCTGATCTTCGCGATCCTGGCGGTGTTCATCGCCGGCCTGATGATCGGCCGCACGCCGGAATACCTCGGCAAGAAGATCGAGGTGCACGAGATGAAGCTGACCTCGATCGCGATCCTGGTCACGCCGATCCTGGTGCTGGCCGGCACCGCGCTGGCGGTGAGCCTTGGCGCGGGCAAGGCGGGCATCGCCAATCCGGGCGCGCACGGATTCTCCGAAATCCTTTACGCGCTGACTTCGGCCGGCAACAACAACGGCAGCGCCTTCGCCGGGCTCTCGGCCAACACGCCGTTCTACAACGGACTGTTGGCGGTGGCGATGTGGTTCGGGCGCTTCGGAATGATTGTGCCGGTGCTGGCCATCGCGGGCGCGCTCGCCGCCAAGAAGCGCCTGCCGGTCACGGCCGGCACCATGCCGACGCACGGCCCGCTGTTCGTCGCGCTGCTGATCGGCACCGTGCTGCTGGTCGGCCTGCTGAACTACGTTCCCGCGCTGGCATTGGGCCCCGTGGTCGAGCACCTGATTCTCTGGAAGTGAGGGTCGCCACATGACCTCGAAAACTGCAAGTTCCGCAAAGTCCCTTTCCCTGTTCGACATGGCGCTGGTCAAACCCGCGCTGTGGGGCGCCGTCGCCAAGCTGAGCCCGCGCGTGCAATGGCGCAACCCGGTGATGTTCATCGTCTACATCGGCAGCATCCTGACCACGCTGCTGTGGGTGCATGCGCTGAGCTACCCGGGCGACAGCGGCATGCCGCCGACCTTCGTGCTGGCGATCACCGTCTGGCTCTGGTTCACCGTGCTGTTCGCCAACTTCGCCGAAGCGCTGGCCGAAGGCCGCAGCAAGGCGCAGGCGGCGTCGCTGCGCGGTTTGCGCAAGGACACCTGGGCCAAGAAGCTGAAAGGCACGTTCCAGGCCGGCATGGCGAGCCGCGGCGAGCAGGGTGCGACCTGGCTGCCGGAGCAGGCCGAGAACCTGCGCCGCGGCGACGTGGTACGCGTCGACGCCGGCGAAGTCGTCCCGCTCGACGGTGAAGTCATCGAAGGCGTGGCCGCGGTCGACGAAAGCGCCATCACCGGCGAATCGGCACCCGTGGTGCGCGAATCCGGCGGCGATTTCTCGGCCGTCACCGGCGGCACCCGCGTGCTGTCCGACTGGCTGATCGTCCGCATCACCGTGAACCCCGGCGAGTCGTTCCTCGACCGGATGATCGGCATGGTCGAGGCGGCCAAGCGCCAGAAGACGCCCAACGAAGTCGCGCTGACCATCCTGCTGGTCGCGCTGACGATCGTGTTCCTGATGGTCACCGTCACGCTGCTGCCGTTCTCGGTGTTCAGCGTCGGCGCGATGGGCGCGGGCTCGGTGGTGTCGCTGACCGCGCTGGTCGCGCTCCTGGTCTGCCTGATCCCGACCACCATCGGCGGGCTGTTGTCGGCGGTGGGCGTGGCCGGCATGAGCCGGATGATGCAGGCGAACGTGATCGCCACCTCGGGCCGCGCGGTGGAGGCTGCGGGCGACGTCGACGTGCTGCTGCTCGACAAGACCGGCACCATCACGCACGGCAACCGCCAGGCCAGCGCCTTTCTGCCGGCGCCGGGCGTGACGCCGGAGCGCCTCGCGCGCGCCGCGCTGCTTTCTTCGCTGCCGGACGAGACGCCCGAAGGCCGCAGCATCGTTGAGCTGGCGCGCCGCGGCGGCACCGACGACAGCGCGGTCGACGGTGCGCGCTTCGTCGCGTTCACGGCGCAGACGCGCATGAGCGGCGTCGATCTGCCGGCCACAGCCAATGCATCGAACAGCCTCGATGCCGGCGACGTGCTGCTGCGCAAGGGCGCGGTCGAGGCGGTGCGCAAGTACGTCGAATCGCTCGGCGGCAGCATGGCGGCCGACGTGCTGCGCGCAGCCGACGAGGTGTCGCGTCGCGGCAGCACGCCGCTGGCCGTGGCCGAAGGCAATCGCGTGCTCGGCATCGTCGAGCTCAAGGACATCGTGAAGACCGGCATCAAGTCGCGCTTCGCCGAACTGCGCGCCATGGGCATCAAAACGGTGATGATCACCGGCGACAACAAGCTGACTGCCGCCGCCATAGCGGCCGAAGCCGGCGTCGACGATTTCCTCGCCGAAGCGACGCCCGAAGACAAGCTCGCGCTGATCCGCAAGTACCAGGCCGAAGGCCGGCTGGTCGCGATGACCGGCGACGGCACCAACGACGCGCCCGCGCTGGCGCAGGCCGACGTGGCGGTGGCGATGGGCAGTGGCACGCAGGCGGCGAAAGAGGCCGGCAACATGGTCGACCTCGATTCCAACCCGACCAAGCTGCTCGAAGTGGTGGAAACCGGCAAGGCGCTGCTCATGACGCGCGGCTCGCTCACCACCTTCTCGATCGCCAACGACGTGGCGAAGTACTTCGCGATCATCCCGGCGATCTTCGTCAGCACCTATCCGCAGCTCGGCACGTTGAACGTGATGCGGCTCGCCAGCCCGTCGTCGGCAATTTTGAGCGCGGTGATCTTCAACGCGCTGGTGATCGTGTTCCTGATCCCGCTGGCGCTCAAAGGCGTGCGCTACCGGCCGGTCGGCGCGGCCGCGCTGCTGCGGCGCAATTTGGCGATCTACGGTCTCGGCGGGCTGGTGGTGCCGTTCATCGGCATCAAGCTGATCGACTGGCTGCTGGTTGCAATCCACCTCGTCTGAAAACGTCAAGAACACCGACATCATGAAAACCATTCTTCGCCCCGCACTCGTGCTTTTCGTGCTGCTCAGCGCGCTCACCGGGCTGCTCTATCCGTTCGCCGTCACCGGCGCGGCCAAAGCCGCTTTTCCGGCGCAGGCCGCCGGCAGCCTCGTGGAGCGCGACGGCAAGCCTGTCGGCTCATCGCTGATCGGCCAGAACTTCAGCGACCCCCAGCACTTCTGGGGCCGTCCGTCGGCCACGGCGCCGACGGCGTACAACGCGTCGGCCTCCGGCGGCTCCAACCTCGGCCCGCTCAACCCGGCGTTGGTGGACGCGGTCAAGGGCCGGGTCGAGGCGCTGCGTGCCGCCGATCCGGACAACAAGGCGTTGGTTCCGGTCGACCTGGTCACCGCGTCGGCCAGCGGTCTCGATCCGGACATTAGCCCCGCCGCCGCGCGCTACCAGGCCGGCCGCATCGCTCGCCTGCGCCAGCTCCCGCCAGCCGCCGTCGAAGCGCTGATCGAACGCCAGACGCAGGCGCCGCTGGCCGGCTTCATCGGCGAAGCGCGCGTCAACGTGCTGGCGCTGAATCTGGCGCTGGACGCCATGAAGTAAAACCGCCGCATGGACGCCACTCGACAGGATCGCCCCGACCCGGACGCGCTGATCGCGCAGATGCGCAGCGAAGAGGCGCGGGCAATGCGCGGGCGGCTGCGTATCTATTTCGGCGCCAGCGCGGGCGTCGGCAAGACCTGGGCGATGTTGAGCGCGGCGCAGCGCGAGACGACGGCCGGGCGCGACGTGCTGATCGGCGTCGTCGAGACGCACGGCCGCAGCGAGACGGCCGCGCTGCTGACCGGCCTGGCGCAATTGCCGCTGCGCGACGTGCCTTATCGCGGCCACACGCTGGCCGAATTCGACCTCGATGCCGCGCTCGCCCGCAAGCCCGCCGTGCTGCTGGTCGACGAACTCGCGCACACCAATGCGCCGGGTTCGCGCCATGCCAAGCGCTGGCAGGACGTGCAGGAGTTGCTGGCTGCGGGCATCGATGTCTGGTCGGCGCTCAACGTGCAGCATCTCGAGAGCCTCAACGGCACGATCGGCGCGATCACCGGCGTGCGGGTGCACGAGACCGTGCCCGACAGCGTCCTCGACGAGGCCGACGAAGTGGTGATGGTCGACGTCACGGCCGACGAGCTGATGTCGCGCCTCTCGGCCGGCAAGGTCTACATGCCGCAGCAGGCCGAGCGGGCGGCGAAGAATTTCTTTCGCAAGGGCAACCTGATCGCGCTGCGCGAGATTGCGCTGCGACGCACCGCGGAGCACGTCGAGGACGACGTGCGCGGCTGGCGCGTGGAGCAGTCGAAGGCGGCGTCGGCGTCCGACGGCAGCGGGCAGGGCGGGCTTGACGCCTGGAACACCTCGGGCGCGATCCTGGCCTGCGTCGGTCCGCACGAGGGTTCGGCGCAGACGGTGCGCTCGGCAGCGCGGTTGGCCGGCCAGCTCAACGTGCGCTGGCATGCCGCGTATGTCGAAACCCCGCGCCTGCAACGATTGCCCGCCGCCGACCGTGACCGCATCCTTGCCGTCCTGAAGCTTGCCGAGGAGCTGGGCGCCGAGACCGCCGTGCTGACCGGCGACGACGTGGCGCAGGCGCTGGCCGCGCAGGCGCAGCGGCTCAACTGCGCCACGCTGGTGGTCGGCCGGGAAGCGCCGGCGACCGGATGGCGCGGCGGCTTCGGTCTAGGGCTGCGTGCAACGCTGCCGCAGCAGCTGGCGCGACATGCCCCGTCGCTCGACATCGTCGAAACCGCGCAGGCGCACAGCACGCGCCGGCTGTCGCGCACGCTCTTCAGCGCGGTGCAGGAGGAGCCGGACGACGGCGCGCGCGACGACCACGACGGCCGGCCGCACAGCCGCTGGTACGGCTACGTCTGGGCGATCGCGATCGGCATGGCGCTGACGCTGGTCGCGACGCCGCTCCTGGGCGTGCTGGAGCAGGTCAACATCGTGATGCTGTTCCTGCTCGGCGTGGTCGGCGTCGCGATGCGTTTCGGGCGCGGACCAGCGGCGCTGGCAGCGGTGCTCAACGTGGCGGCCTTCGATTTCTTCTTCGTCACGCCGAGGATGTCGTTCGCCATCGGCGACGTGCAGTACCTGGTGACGTTCGCCGTGATGCTGGGCGTCGGCCTGCTGGTCGGTCAACTGACGGCGGGTTTGCGCTTCGCGGTTGGCGTGTCGGGCAGCCGCGAGCGGCGCGCACAGTCGCTGTTCGAGCTCACGCGCGACCTGTCGGCGGCGCTCGAAAGCACGCAGGTGATCTCGCTTGGCGCTGCTGCAGTGCAGCGCCACTTCGGTGGCCATGCGCTGGTGGTCGTGACCGACGCGCGCGATCAGCTCGCGCAACCGTCCGCGCCGCCGCCGGGTTTCGATCCGAGCGTGGCCGATTGGGCTTTCCGTCAGGGCCAGCCGGCCGGACTCGCGACCGCCACGCTCGCCGCGCAACCGTGGCACTACATGCCGCTCAAGGCGCCGATGCGCGTGCGCGGCGTGCTGGCGTTGGCGCCCGCGCAGCCGCGCTGGCTGCTCATTCCCGAGCAGGCGCAGCAGCTCGAAACGCTGGCGCGCCAGATCGCGATCGCGCTGGAGCGGGTGCATTACGTCGAGGTCGCGCAGCAGGCGGTGGTCGAGATGGAGTCGGAACGGCTGCGCAACACGCTGTTGGGCGCGATTTCGCACGACGTGCGCACGCCGCTGACCGCGCTGATCGGGCTGGCCGAATCGTTGCAACAGCCGGTTGCCGACGCAGATGCCGCTGCCGCTGCTTCGCGGCAGTCCGAGACCGCCCGGGCCATCGTCTCGCAGGCGCGGGCGCTGAACGCGCTGGTCAACAACCTGCTCGACATGGCGCGGCTCGAAAGCGGCATCGCCGGCGGCTCGGTCAATCTTCGGCGCGACTGGCAATCGGTGGAGGAGGTAGTCGGCACGGCCATCCGCTCCGCCGCGCCGGCGCTCGGCGACCGGACGGTGCGGACCGCGCTGGCCGCCGACCTGCCGCTGGTCGAGTTCGACGCGGTGCTGATCGAGCGGGTGCTGGTCAATCTGCTGGAGAACGCAGCCAAGTACGGCGCACCGCCGATCGTCGTCGGCGCTCGCGTCACGCCGAACGCGCTGGTGCTGTCGGTGCGCGATCACGGTCCGG
>JAQGMX010000177.1 GCA_028292145.1 Variovorax sp. | reverse complement strand
AGGTTCGCAGGCATTGCCCGCCGTGGCAGCGGGCAGGCGCGAAAGCAGCTGCGTGGCGATCGCGTCGGCCTGCGGGCGGGTCACGGCGCCGACGATGCTGAGCTTGGCGCGGCACGGCTGGATGAGGCGGTCGTAGCGCTGACGCATCGCGGCGACGTCGATGGCCGCGAGCGTGGCTTCGGTGGTTTCCTGGCCCAGCGGCTGCGTGCCGTAGACCAGTTTGGCGAAGGTCCGGCCGGCGATGGTCGCGGGCTTGGTGTTCGCTTCCTTGATGGCGGCGTTGATCTGCTGGCGCTCGCGCTCCCAGATGTCGGCCGGGAAAGACGGTTCGCCGATTTCGCGTGCTGCGAGCGCGACGGCCTTGCCCAGCAGCGCCGGATCCGCCAGCGAACGCAGCGAGAAGCTGGTGCGCTCGGAACCCGCGCCGGCGTTGAAACTGGCGCCGAGATCGGCCCAGGCCTCGCCGAGCGCGTTCTCGTCGAGCGCCGGCTCGCCGCCGTTGGCGCGAACGCCCTTCTCGACCATCGATGCGCTGACGCCCGCCAGCCCGGCCTGCGCAGCGGGGTCACGGCGGCTGCCGGCGTCGAAATCGACCTGCACGTCGACGATGGGCAAGGCATCGGTGGCGGCCAGATACACCTTGGCGCCGTTGGCCAGCGTCCAGTGCTGGATCGGAATGGCTGCGCGGGCGTCGACGCCGATCAGCAGGGCGGCGCAGGCTGCGAATGCCGAGAACGCCAGCGTGGTTTTCTTCAGGGACAACATGAATGACTCTTTCGGTCAGCGCATCGCGCCGGCTGCGCCTTCGGGCGTGGGGGGACGGCGCTTCTTGGTCGGATCGAGCGGCAAGGGCCGCAGCGTGGCGACGGTCAGCTGGTCATCGCCGAAATACTTGCCGGCCACCGCCTGGACCTGTTCGGCGGTCACGGCCTGCAGCCGGGCGATCAGCCGTGCGCTGGCGTCCAGCGGCAAGCCCTGCACCCAGTTCGCGCCGAGTTCGCGCGCCTGCGACATCACGGAATCGAGCTTGTAGGTCTGGCTCGCGACCCACTGGGTCTTGACGCGCGCCAGTTCGGCCGCGCCAACGCCTTCGCGCGCCACGCGGGCGACTTCGGCGCGCAACGCGGCCTCGACGGCTTCGGTCGTCTTGCCGGCAGCGGGGACGCCGTCGAGCTCAAACAGTTGCGGACCGCGCGACGCGAGGCCGCCATATGAGCCGGCGGAATCGGCCACGCGGTCGGGGCCCTGGGTCAGCGCGCGGTCGAGCCGTGCGCCGGGATAGCCGTCGAGCAGTGCCGACAGCACGACCAGCGCGAGCGCGTCGTCGCTTTCGGTATTGCTCGCGCCTGGCGCAGCGGAAAGGCTGGCCGGATCGAACTTCGGCGCGCGTATCGCCAGCGCCACATAGGCCTGCTCGGCCGGCGCCTTGAATTCGATGCGCCGGATGCCGCGCTGCACCGGCTCCTCGCGCGGCTTGCGCACCGGCACTGCGCCCGCCGGAATCCGGCCGTAGGTGGCTTCGGCCAGCGCACGCACCTTGTCGACGTCGACATCGCCGGCCACCACGACGGTGGCGTTGGCCGGCACGTACCAGCGGCGATGGAAATCGCGCACGTCGTCGGGCGTCATGGCGTCGAGATCGCTCATCCAGCCGACGATCGGGCGGTGGTACGGCGAAGCGATGAACACCGCCGCATTCTGCTGCTCGCCGAGCAGCGCGCGCGGCTGGTCTTCGGTGCGCAGGCGGCGCTCTTCCTTGATGACCTCGATCTCGCGCTTGAATTCGTCGTCCGGCCACTGGTTGTTGGCGAAGCGGTCGGCTTCCAGCTTCATGACGTCGGGCAGCTTGGCTGACGGAATCTGCTGGTAGTAGCCGGTGTAGTCGCGCGTCGTGAAGGCGTTTTCCTGACCGCCGAGCGCAGCCACCTGGCGCGAGAATTCGCCGGGCTTCAGGCGCTTGCTGCCCTTGAACATCATGTGTTCGAGCGCGTGCGCGACGCCGGAGGTGCCGTCGACTTCGTCGATCGAGCCGACGCGCACCCAGACCATGTTCACCGCCGTCGGCGAACGACGGTCGGGCTGCACGATCAGCGTCATGCCGTTGGCGAGCGTGAACTGCTGCGCGCGGACCGGGCCAGCGACGTTCGGCGGACTGTCGGCCGTGGAAATCGGCGTTGGCGCTGGCGTGGGGGAGATTTGCGAGAAGGCGGGCGAGGCCCAGAACGCCAGAAGCGCAATGGCCGTCGCTACGCCGGACGCCGTACGGCGAGGCAAGGGGTGTTTCATAGAATGGGTCGGATTGTAAAAAAGCACCGATGTTCAGTTTCTTCAAGAAAAAACCGCAGCCCGATACGACAGCAGCCCCGCCGGCACCGGCCGCGGATTCTGCTTCATCGGCCGGCGCCCCTGTCGCGCCACGGGCCGTTCCGCCCACCAAACCCGCTGAGCCCGTTGAACCCGTCGAACCGCCGCGTTCGAAGTTCTCGCCTTCGAGCTGGTTCCAGAAGCCGGAGGTTGCGCCGCCACCTGCCTTGCCGCCGAGCCCTCCGCCCGTCCTTGCGCCGCCCGTGCCTGTGGTCCGTCCTCCCGCGCCCACAATCGATTCGGCCGAGCTGGAACGCAAAGGCTGGATCGACAAGCTCAAGACCGGCCTGCGCAAGACCGGCACCGGCATCCAGGCTGTTTTCGTCAACGCGCAGATCGACGATGCGCTCTACGAAGAGCTGGAAACCGCCCTGCTGATGGCCGACACCGGCGTCAAGGCGACCGAATTCCTGCTCGAGGACCTGCGCCGCCGCGTCAAGTTCCAGATGCCGCGCGACGCGCAACAGGTGCGCGTGCTGCTGGCCGACGCCGTGGCCGATCTGCTCAAGCCGCTCGAAAAGCCGCTCGTCATCGGCCAATTCACGCCGACCGTGATCATGGTCGCGGGCGTCAACGGCGCCGGCAAGACGACGTCGATCGGCAAGCTCACCAAGCACCTGGCCAACGAAGGCGCATCGGTCCTGCTGGCTGCGGCGGACACGTTCCGCGCCGCTGCACGTGAGCAGCTCGCGATCTGGGCCGATCGCAACACGGTGGAGATCGTCAGCCAGGAAGGCGGCGATCCCGCTGCGGTGAGCTTCGACGCGGTGACCGCCGGCCGCGCGCGCGGCAAGGACGTGGTGATCGTCGACACCGCCGGCCGCCTGCCGACCCAGCTGCACCTGATGGAGGAGTTGAAGAAGATCCGCCGCGTGGTGCAGAAGGCCGACGCCACCGCGC
>JAQGMX010000141.1 GCA_028292145.1 Variovorax sp. | reverse complement strand
TCCACGGGAACGGCGAGACCGGCGTGGTCGGCGCCAGCAGGATGTCGAACTCGCGGAACGCGGCCTGGAAACGGCCGAGGATGCGGGTCTGCTCGGCCTGCGCCCAGGCGCTGTCGAGCAGGCTCATGGCCGCGCCCATCTCGTAGTTGGCGCGCGGGTTCGGGCCGAGGCTCATCGGGTCGCGCTCGTAGGCTTCGCGCATGCCGGCGACGAAGGCTTCGGCGCGCAGCACGTCGAAGCAGCGGTGGACTTCGCCCAGTTCGAGCGACACCGGCTCGCAGCTGCGGAACAGATGACGCATCGCAGCGATCTTTTCTCGGAACACGGCGCGGATGCCGTCGTCGACATCGCAGGCGCCGAAATCCTCGGTGTAGCCGACCCGCAGCGTGCCGAGGTCGACGTTTTCCGGTATCTGGAACGACAGCGGATCGAGCGGATAGCTCAGCGGATCACCGGCCGACATGCCCGCCGTCGCGGCCAGTTGCAGGCAGGCGTCGGCGACGGTGCGCCCCATCGGGCCGACGACCGCGATCGAGGTCCAGCCGAGCGGCTTGCGCACGCTCGGCACCACGCCGGGCGACGGCCGGAAGCCGACCACGCCGCATTTGGCCGCCGGAATGCGCAGCGAGCCGCCAGTGTCGGAGCCGGTGCAGATCGGCAGCATGTCGAGCGCCAGCGCGGCGGCCGAGCCGCCCGAGGAGCCGCCGGCATTCAACCGGGTGTTGAAAGGATTGCCGGTCGCGCCCCAGACCGGATTGAAGCTGTTCGCGCCGGCGCCCATCTCGGGCACGTTGGTCTTGCCGGTCACGATGGCGCCGGCCGCGCGCAGGCGGGCGACGAGTTCGTTGTCGGCGGCCGGCACGTTGGCGCGGTAGATCGGCGAGCCGAAGGTGGTCAGTAATCCTGCGGTGTTCTCCAGGTCTTTGACGCCCAGCGGCAGGCCGTGCAGCAGGCCGAGCGGTGCGCCGGACATCACGGCCGCCTCCGCGGCCTTGGCCTCGGTGCGCGCGCGGTCGAAACACGTCGCGGTGACGGCGTTCACGTACGGATTGACCGCTTCGATGCGGGCGATGCAGGCGTCAAGCAGCTCCACCGGCGACAGCTGGCGCGCGCCGATCAGGCGGCGGAGCTCGGTGGCGGGCAGGGCGACGATGTCTGGGGAGGTCATGGCGTTCTGGCTTCTCTCGCTGTGTCTATATATATGTGTGTCGGACTATCTGCTCAGGCCGCGCGCCGCGATCGGCCAGAAGCATTCGACCGTTTCGCCGCGAAATCCGATCAGCGCGTCGTGCAGATTGAAGGTCGGGTCGCAGTGGCCGGGCACCAGATGCAGTCGGCTGCCGAGCGCCGGTAGCGATTTCGCGCCGTCCTCGTCGTCCTTGGCCGTCACGATACCGTGCTCGTCGTTGGCCTGGTCGTAGCGCAGGGCGTCGGCCTGCCAGATGCCGGGCATGCCGGAATCGGTCGCCAGCGACTTCAAGCCGGCATCGACGACGACATGGCCGCCTGCTGCGGTGCTCATCACCGTCGTGGCGAGGAACAGCGCATGGTCGAAACGCAGTGCGTCGGCGCGGTCGTCGTATGCGTTGTCGCCGTAGTCGCGGTCCATGAAGGCATAGGAGCCGGGTTGCACTTCGGTGAATACGCCGCTCCGCAGGTCGAATTCGACGCTGCCGGTGCCGCCGCCGGTCACGGTCGGGCAGCGCACGCCGTGGTTTTCGAGTGCGATGCGCACGGCGCCCGCGCGCTCGGCGGCACGCTGCGACTGGGTGCGGCGCGCATCGTGCGCGCGCAGGTGCTGCAAGCCGCCGTGGTACGCCTGCAACCCACGAAATTTAAGCTGTGGATGCGCTGCCAGCCGTTCGAGCAGCCGCAGCACGCCGGCCGCATCGGGCACGCCGCAGCGGCCCTGGCCGATGTCAATCTCCACGAACACGCCGATCCGGCTGCCTTCGCTCGCGGCTGCCGCGCCCAGCGCGTCGATCTGCCGCACGTCGTCCACGCAGACGCTCATGCGCGCATGCTGCGCCGCGCGCGCCAGCAGCAAGGTCTTCGCGCCGCTGGCCGAAAGCGCCGGCTGGTTGCTGATGTGGATGTCTTGCACGCCGGCCGCAATGAAAGGCAGCGCCTCGCTCACCTTCTGGCAGCAGATGCCGACGGCCCCGCGCGCGATCTGCGCCAGCGCGACGGCCGGCGTCTTGTGCGCCTTGGCATGCGGACGCAGTGCGACGCCGGCGGCATCTGCGGCTGACTGCATGCGGTCGAGATTGCGCTCGAACGCGTTCAGGTCGAGCAGCAGCGCGGGCGTGTCGACGGATTCGAGCGCCGCGCCGGCAACGGTGGCGGGTGAAAGCTGCAGGTTCTGGCCCAAGGCTTCAGTCCGCCTGAATGTTGGCGCGCGCGGCGATCGAGCGCATCAGCGGCAGTTCGCGTTCGATCATCGTGGCGACGGCGGCGCCGCTCTGGTGGCTCGGCTCCAGGCCGGCGGCAGTCAGCTTTTCGCGCACGTCGGGCATGGCGACGGTGTCGGCGAGCGCCTTTTCGAGCTTCGCCTTGACGGCAGGCGGCAGTCCGCGCGGCGCGACGATCGCGATCCAGGTGTCGGCATCGACGTCGTAGCCGCTCTCGGCGAAGGTCGGCACGTTCGGCAGCATCGGCGAGCGCTTGGCCGTGCTCACGGCGATGGCCTTGATCTTGCCGGTCTTGAGTTGCGGGATGGCGGCGGTCACGGTGTCGACCGAGAACGGCACCTGGCCGCCCATCAGGTCGGTCATGGCCGGCGCACTGCCCTTGTACGGAACGTGGACCATCTTCGTGCCGGTGGCGCGCAGGATCAGCTCGCCGGTGAACTGCGAGGTGGTGCCGGTGCCGAAGGAGGCATAGGAATACTTGTCGGGCGCGGCCTTGACCAGCGCGACGAATTCCTTCGGCGTGCTGGCCGGCACGTCCTTGCTGGCCAGCAAGATCAGGCCGGTGCGGGCGATCAGGCCGAGCGGCTCGAAGCTCTTGACCGGGTCGTACGGCAGCTTTGCCTGGATGGCCGGATTCACGGTGAAGGTCGTGCCCGAGCTGATGAGCAGCGTGTAGCCGTCCGGTGCGGCCTTGGCGGCGTAAGTGGCGCCGATGATGGTGCCGGCGCCGGCGCGGTTGTCGATGGTCACCGGCTGGCCGAGCTTGTCGCCGAGCGTCTTGCCGATCAGCCGGCCGACCACGTCGGTCGAGCCGCCGGCGGGGAACGGAATCACCAGCGTGATCGGGCGCGACGGATAGGCCGTCTCGGCCCACGCCGTGCTCAGGGGCGCAACGAGGGTGGTGGCGATGGCGACGCTGGCAAGGATGGCGGTGGGTTTCATGACGGGCTCGGAAGGTTGATGAATTCTGAAGCTGAGGCAGAAGCCGCAGCGGAGGCGAGGGCGCCGCGGGCCAGGAAGCGGGCGTATTCCTCGTCGGGCACGAACAGCCCGCCGGTGGTCCAGGCGATGTGCGTGGCGTTGTACATGTGCGCCGCGAGGCCGTGCGCGGCGAGGTAGGCGCGACCGGCGTCGGTGCCGGTCAGCATGCCGGGACCGGAGAAGCCGGCGGCGGCGGACGGCTCGATGCGGATGTCCGCTGTCTGCGCCGCCAGGTGCAGATGGGCGAAGAGCGTTTCGTCCTCGACCGTGTACACGCCGGCCAGTAGCGGCCGCATCATCCTGGCGGCCAGGTCGGAGGCGCGCGGCACGGCCAGTCCGTCGGCCTCGGTGCGGTTGTCCAGGCCCACGTCGTAGACCGAAGGATGCGTGCCCAGGTGCGAGAACGCAGGCGTGCCGGCCAGCATCTGCACCAGAAAGCAGGGCGAGCGCGTCGGCTCCGCGAAGAAGCAATGCACGTGCGGCCCGTAGATCTGCGCCAGCCCGAAGGCGATGCCGCCCGGCGCACCGCCGACGCCGCAGGGCAGGTAGACGAAGAGCGGATGCTCGGCATCGACCGCGCGGCCGGCATCGGCCAGCTGCCGCGCCAGATGCGGCGTGCCGGCGGCATAGCCGAGCAGCAGCGACAGCGACTGCTCGTCGTCGACGAAGTGGCAAGCCGGATCGGCCTCGGCCACGGCGCGGCCGGCTGCGACGGCTTCCTCGTAGTCGCCCGCATGCTCGACCACCTCGACGCCGCGTTTGCGCAGGCGGTCCTTCTTCCACTGCTTGGCATCGGCCGACATGTGGACGACGGCCTGGAAACCCAGCGCCGACGCCATCACGCCGATCGCCAGGCCCAGGTTGCCGGTCGAGCCGACCGCGACCCTGTGCGCGGCGAACAGCGCGCGGGCTTCGGGCGATGCGAGGGTTCTGTAGTCGGCCGCATCGAGCAGGCCATGTCGACGGGCCAGCGCCTCGGCATGCTCCAGCACTTCATGGATGCCGCCGCGCGCCTTGATCGAACCGGCGACCGGCAGCGCGTGGTCGCCCTTGACCATCAACAGCCCGTTGTCTGCGGTCAGGCCGAGCGCCTGCTGCAGTTGCGGCACAACGACCAGTTGGGACTCGATGCGGCCGGCGCTGGCTTCGAGTTCGGGGAACAGCAGCGCCAGCAGCGGCGCGAAGCGAGTCAGCCGGTCGGCGGTGGCCGATACATCAGCCGAGCTAATGCCGTTGAAGGCCGGACCGGCGCCGCCGTCGGTGGTGCGCGAAGCGGCCCAGAGCACGGGTCGCCCGGCCTGCAGAGCTGAAAGAGAGAACGAATGCAACGTGGTCATCGGGCTCCATGTTCGCCTTCCAGGGCAGGCTGCACAACGCATTTATAGTCGGTCGATCATTAGTTTGACTGATACCGATCATGCAAATCCGTCTCACGCCGTCGCTTCTTGCATGGTTAAGGTGCTTCGAGGCCACCGCACGGTGCCGAAGCTTCACCAAGGCCGCCTCGGAACTGTGCATCACGCAGGGCGCGGTCAGCCAGCAGGTCAAGCTGCTGGAGGAATGGCTCGAGCGACCGCTGTTCCTGCGCACGCCGCGCGCGCTGATCGCGACGCCGGAAGGCCAGTGGCTGTCGGTGGTGCTGCGCGAGTCGTTCCAGGCGATCGAGACGACGCTCGGCCAGCTGCGCACGGTGCCGGACGACCGGCCGATCACGCTCAGCTGTGCGCCGTCCTTCGCGATGGGTTGGCTCACGCCGCGGCTCGGCGACCTGTTCCGTGCGCATCCGCAGGTCGGGCTGCGCGTGGTGCGCGAATTCCACGCGCTCGACCGCGAACGCATGGAAAGCGACGACGTCGCCGCCGCCGTGCGCTTCGATCTGGGCGACTACCACGACCTGCAGGCGACGGTCTTCCTCGACGAATGGCTGCTGCCGGTCGCGACGCCGGCGTTCATGGCGGCGCATCCCAAACTGCGCAGCCCGGCCGATCTCCAGGCGCCGATGCTGCTGCACGACACCAGTCCCTGGGCCGGTGCGGGGCCGTTCGAGGAATGGGCGCATTGGCTGAGGGCGAACGACGCCGAAGTGGCGGAGCTCGCGCAGGGACATCACTTCAATCTGTCGCAGATGGCCGTCGGCGCGGCGCTGGCCGGTCAGGGCATTGCGATGGGACGGGCCGCGCTGGTTCTCGACGAGCTTTCGACTGGACGGCTGGTGCTGCCCTTCGGCCAACCGGTGCGCTCGCGGGCTTCCTACTTCTTCGTCACGCGGATGGCACCGTCACCCCGGACGGCGCTGGTTCACGAATGGATCGCCGCGGAGGCCGCTCGTTTTCGATTGCAACGCGATCGATTGTTGAGCTGGACGA
>JAQGMX010000018.1 GCA_028292145.1 Variovorax sp. | reverse complement strand
TGCCGCAGGGATCGAACATTGGCGAAAGATCAAAACGCCAATCGGCGATCGTTGGGCAGACCTCAATGCGCCGGGAACGCTTAAATTCAGCGACGCCGACTTCCCATCTTTTCTGGGATGGCAATGCATCGGAGACGATGCGAACGGCGGGAATGCGTTGGACCAACGATGCGACAGCCCGACACTGCGCAGATTGCTTGCACGGCAAATCGCCGATTTAACACAGCGCACCGATGCATTGGTAAAAACGCTTGAAGGTCGGATGAAGTTGGCAAAGCAAGCATTGCAGCCGCGAACTGCATCTTTCAAGCGCAAATTGCCTCGGTTGATCTGCAAGTTCCCCAGCGAGTTTGATCGGAACACGTTCGAAACGCGTTATTTGCACGTCAAGGATGAACCGCATTTCAAGGACGATGCGACGGGACAGAACTGGACGCAGCTAAAGGCGCATATCGAATCGATCTGCTGCCCGGACTTTCCGGATGCATACAAAGCGGCGCAGTGGCACTTTCATCCGGTTGCGTTCATCGAGACGCTCGGCAAGTGTGCATGGCTACAAAAGGCCGATGTCAAAAGAATCTACACCGCGATCACCGAAGACCATTTACACGCCGTGTGCAACGAACTCAACAAGTGCTCATCACGGCATTTTCTGAACACTGCTCTTCGTCAGTCGCACTTCTTCGGACAGGTCAGACAGGAAGCTGGTCCTGGCATGAAGACAAAAGCGGAAGACTTGAGCTACCCGCCACAAAAACTGAGAAGCACGTTTTCGTATTATGACAAACATCCACTTGAGGCGGATAGTGATGGCTATTTAAAAGATTCAACGGGAAGAATAACTCGACCGGCATTACAAGAGAATATTGCGAATAAGGCTTATTACCGCAGAGGTGGCAATATCGCTCCTGGTGACGGCTGGCTATACCGTGGGAGAGGCATCAAGCAATTAACTGGAAGAAGCAACTACAGTGATTTCACAAAAGAATACAAATCGTATTGGCCTGACACTTTGTCAGACTTCCTGGCATCTCCAGACTTGCTTATACAAAGCGTCTACGGTATTCGGTCAGCAGTTTGGTTTTGGATTTCAAATGCCTGCATGCGTGCAGCAGACAGAGGCTCAAACGACAGAGATATCGACTCTGTTACCGCCATCGTAAACAAAGGCGAATTGGGGCACGCCAATGCCGATGGTAGCTTTACTTTGGCACCAGGCAGCAAACCTGCTAACCGACGTGAATACATGAAATCAAGTTTTAAAATTCTCTCATAATAGTCATGGTCATAAATAAATTCGTCATCGCTCTTCTCTCGCTTTTGATCATTCCAGACGTGAAACCCCAGTTGCTATTGGACAAGGCCACATCACAAGGGCATGCAGAGGCATTTATAAAATCAGTCCCGACCAACGAGTTTGACAACTATGTTCAAGAATTTGGCGCAAATGAAACCAACGAGAATGGATCGATTGATAAAGCAGGGCTTACTGCAGTCAGCTCTACAACAGAATACAAATGGACGCTAGAAAATAAAACTTTCTATTCTTATATAAAAGCGTTTCGCACAGATCTTTCATTGCCACCCGTATGTCTGTCTTCATCAGGAGAAGTGGCGTTATGGCGAACCGGATGCAGTCGAGCCGTTTCACATTTCGTTCAATGCCACCTATTCATAATAAGCCCATCGAAAAAACTGATCGCCGTCCAACCCCTGTACATTCCGCAACCCAATTTCATCGAAGCCAAACCCGCGTGCTTCGACGTTTACGCAATGGCTCCTGCAAAAGTCGTCAAAGACGGTATGCTCATTGTCGCCGGCTACTACGACAGCCGCTGGACCTGCAATTCGGGTTGGTACTGTGCCTCCAACAGTCCAGCCGCCTCACCTGACCCGCTCTATAAAACGACTTTTTTAGTCCGCTTCAGTACAGACGAAAAAGGCCAATTTACTCTTTCGCAAGACGACAAATGCATGCCCCCGCTCAACCCCTACGACACCATTGCAAAAGCACGAGGCGCACTGAAGAAAAACGGGTGCCATTAACGCAATTGATCTGATCACGCGGCGAGCGCTCATTATTGATGATCTACACAGGACTACCGCAACGCCTTGCAAAACGTCCTACCTTGGCTGGGAAAAACACAATATTCTTGAATTTTAATTGCTTCCAACATTCGATCGTATTCGGAAAACATCTGTTTAGCCGATGGCAACGCATTCGGCATTAGCCGGCACGCCATTCCAAATTTCGGGCAGAAATTCAACTCGCCAGACCGCCTATCTTAAATGTATAAAATAGCGCTTGTTACTTTACTTTTCTTTCCTGCATTTTCAAATGCAGAGGCATTGACTGCAACGCAGGCTTGGCATGACCAACGCGCGGTCACGGCCGATTTCTCTTTTTCCACGCTTCTTGAAATAACCGAGTCCGACCTGTCGTCGGTTCGGGCAATCAGAGTATTTAACAGGCGCTCCGGCGCACTGCTCCAAGAGATTCAGGTTGTGGATGCTTCTGCAACTTCTCAAAATCCGAATGAAATAGTCAGCATCATTGACGCGAATTTCGACGGTCAGCCAGATTTTTTTGTTCCATTTTGGGATGGCGGTGGAGGCCCGAATTACATGGATAATTATTATCTTTTCAATTCTGCAGCAGGCGTGTTTGAAATCGATGCAGAACTTTCCACCTTATCCGAAATATTCTTCAACCCGAATGGAAAGATATCATTCTCATATCGAAGCGGATGTTGCGCAGACCACGGCGGAACCTATCGTTTCATTGGTGGAAAACTCAAACTCGTTGCCGATTGGGATTTTTCACTCATCGACGATGATTGGATTGAAACACGGACGCGTCGAATGAAAAATGGCAAGTGGCTTACTAAAACGAAGCGCCCGGAAGTCTTCAATCGTAATGGCCTATGATCTTTGACGTCCAAAACACCAAGATCTTTGTGAGTCGGCGACCAACAAGAAGTCAATTAACAAATACGACTACTCATTGCAGATCGACCGATACGATCTTCTCAACCGCGCAAAAAGTCCAACAAAGTCGCATTCGTCTCCCCTGCCCGTTCATACTGCACCCAATGCCCCGCCCCATCGACCACACGGCCTTCCCTTTCAGGATGCTCCGCTAATAACTCCGCCACCAACGGCCTCGGATTCGCCGTCACATCGAATTCACCCCAGATCAGGAGTTGATCCGTATTGACCAGCGCATCCAGCGCGACCTGCAATCCACCACCCGTCGACACGTCCTTGCTTCTGAACCGCGTGCCATGGCAGGAAATATCGTGGATCTGAAATGCCACATCGTCGATCGCTTCGGGGTCGCGAAGCATCAGCGCGGCGAGGTTGTGCCGCAATGCGGCGATCTGCGCGGGACGGTCGGGTGACGCCCGCCAGTTGATCATGTCAACCGTCAGTCGCCGCAGCGTGCCGTGACCGCCGCTGCCCATCAGCGCGAGCTTGCGGACGCCGCCGCGGCGGACGGCGAATTTCGCGCTGACGAGACCGCCGAAGGAGAAGCCGCCGAGGTCGATGACGGTGCCTGCGCCGATGAGCGTGTCCAGCGTGCCGCCGAGCGCGTCGAGCATCGGCTCGAGCAATGCCTCGCCCGGTCGCGCTTCGCGGGGAATGCTTGAATCCAGGTAGCCTGGCAGGTCGGGCAGCCACAGCGTCCGCTCCGCCGAGAGAGCTTCGATATTCCGCAGCCAGTGCATCCAGCTGCCGTGACCGCCATGAAACAGGACCAGCGGCGGTCGTTCGGGATGGTCGCCGAACTTGCGCCAGACGACGCGAACCCCGTCGTGGATGACCTCATGACGGCTGGCGAGCGCGTCGATGCGGGCGATTTCGGGATGGGTTGCTGCGGCGGATGGAGATGTCATGGCTGGCGATTTTCTATGCATTCGCCCAGCCCGGCAGTCACCCATCGGCCACGCACCGGCCACCTTCGGACAGATTCAGGCTCCTGCCGCGGCGCCGAACCTGAAGCTCGACACCGCAATGCCGCCCATGAACGCCTCCTCGTGATAGATCCTCACGCCCGCTTCGCCTTCGGCTGCACCCACGGCGACCATCAACGGAATCAGGTGCTCCTCCCTCGGATGCGCGATGCGTGCGGCGGGCGCGTCGGCCCAATCGATCAGGCGCTCGACGCGTTGCGCTGGATCCGATTGCACGACCGCCGCATCGAGCCAGTCGTCGAATGCCTTCGATGGCTCGCGCGCCTGCGGTCCGAAGGCGCGCAGGTTGTGATAGCTAAGGCCGCTGCCGATGATCAGAACGCCCTCTTTTCGCAAAGGCGCCAGCGCACGTCCGAGCGCGAGATGCTCCGCCGGATCGAGTCCGCGGCGGAGCGACAGCTGGACCACCGGCACATCGGCTTTCGGATAGATCCCGGCCATCGGCGAAAACATGCCGTGGTCGTAGCCGCGTTCGGCGTCGATGCCTGCGGGCAGTCCGGCGGCCTCGATCAGCGCATGGACGCGCGCGGCCAGTTCGGGCGAGCCGGGCGCGTCGTAATGGATCTGGTAGGTGTGCGCAGGAAAGCCACCGTAGTCGTAGATCATTCCCGGCTTCGGCGTAGCCTGGACGGTGAAGGCGCTGGTCTCCCAGTGGGCGGAAATCATCAGCACGGCGCGCGGGGTGCGGCCGATCTGGCGCGGCATGTCGGCAAGCGATGCGGCGAGCTGGTCGTAAGCGCCGTTCATCTCGCGCTGCATCCACGGCCAGGGGCCGCCGCCGTGGGAGATGAAGTAGGTCGGAAGCGCCGAATCGGCGGAAAGAACGGTGTTCATCGGGAAATCTCCTTGAATTCGACAAGTCTAGATATTTCCCTTGAAGAAATCGATGCCCTACGATTCAAGCTTTCGTATCTTCCCAGGAAACCATGATGGACCGTCTCACCAGTCTTCGCGTGTTCCGCGACGTTGTCGATGCCGGCAGTTTTTCGGCGGCCGCAGACCGGCTGGACATCTCGGCGCCGATGGTCAGCAAGCATGTCGCGCAGCTCGAAAAATCGCTCGGCGCGCGTCTGCTCAACCGAACCAGCCGCCACCTGAGCCTGACCGAAGCCGGCGAAGCCTGGTACGCGCAAAGCAGCCAGGCGCTCGATTTGCTCGACGCCGCCGAAGCCGCCATCGGCCGCAAGAACGAGGCGCCGCGTGGGCAACTCAAGGTCAGCGCGCCGGTGTGGTGTGCGACGCCGCGCTTCGCTCGTGTGCTGGCCGACTACCGGGCGGAATTTCCCGAGGTGCTGATCGACATCCATCTGGAGAACCGCAAGGTCGATCTGGCGGCCGACGGGTACGACCTGGCGCTCCGGGCAACGCAGGAGCCGTCGCCGGCGTTGATCGCGCGGCCGCTGTGCAAGGTGCAGTTCCACCTGGTTGCCGCGCCTGCATTTCTTGCCACGATCGACCTGCCCAAGGCGCCAGCGGATCTGGCCAGGCTCGGCGCGATCGTGCCGAGCTACGTCGACCTCGACGGCTTGTCGCTCAAGGGACCGAGCGGAAAGCCGGCGCCGTTGCGGCTGAGCCCGGTGCTGCGTTCGGACGACACGACGCTGTCGCTGCATGCCGTGCGTGCCGGCATGGGCCTGGCATTCCTGCCGGAATGGCTTGTTGACGCAGACATCGCACAAGGCGTGCTGGCGCAGGTGCTGCCGGGCTTTTCTGCGCCGCCGGTGACGCTGTTCGCGGTCTACACCAGCCGCCAGTACATGGCGCCGAAGCTGCGCAGTTTCATCGACTTCCTGGCGACGAAGCTGGGCGCTCCGGACGGCGCTCGGTAGCTCAATAGCTCAATAACGCGTCGGCTTCGGCGCGATCTTGGCTTCGGTTTCGGGATCGAAGAGCTCGAAATCGATCAGGTTCGAATCGAGCGTGGTGTCGCGCGTCAATTCGGAAATGGTGTCCATTGACGTATCCATCGAGGCATTCATCGACGTATTCATCGCGGCGTCGGCCGGCAGCAGCGGCGCGTCGGGAAACAGCGGCACGCGTGCGGTCGGGCCTTCGAGATCGCCGGGGTGGGTGTCCTCGCCCTTGTCGGTGTCGGCGCGTTCTTCGAGGGAGCCGAAGATCGAAGGCGACGCGAACAAAGGCGCCGGTGCGGACGCCGGCGATTCCGGCGAGGTGGGCGATGCCGGCGTCACAGGCTCGTACGGCATGAACGCAGCGGGTCGCGTCGGTTCAGGATCAAGATCGAGCGAAAAATCCAGGGGAGCGACCGTGGCTGCCGTGGCTGCCGTGGCGACTGCTGCAGCCGGCGCCAGAGGTGCCGACGCAGCGAGCGGCGACGGCGCCGTGGTCGGTCCGTGCGCGGCCGTGTCGAGGTACGACAGCGGCGTCACCGGCGCGGGCGGTGCGCTGTCCGGATCGATGACTTCCTTGGCGACCGCGTACAGCAGCAGCAGTTCCTGGTACGCGGCCAAGTCGAAGGCTTCATTGCCGTCGGTGCCGGGTTTGCGGAAGACCAGTTCCTCGATCAGCAGCAGGGTTTCCGACGCCGGCCAATGCTCGGTGATGCGCGAAAGCGTGCTGCGGTAATGCTCCAGCCCGTTGCCGCCGTCGTTGAAGTTGTCGAAGGAGGGCAACGTTGCGTTGAAAGCGCGCTCGAATTCGTGGCCGACGCGGCCATAGGCATCGCGATTGCCGAGCGAATGGTGAATGCGAAGCAGGTCGAGATAGGCGAGCGCGCTAGTCTGCGGGTTCTCGGCGATGTGCTCGCTCAACACCGCAATGGCCTGCGCATGCTGGCCCAGCGAAAGGAAGAAGTCGGACTGCTGCTGCACGTCGAACAATTCCTCGGTGTTCACGTTGCGGGCCGGCGCGAGATCGGATTCGTCGTCCTGCGCATTGGCGCTGGCCGCGACAAGTGCGGCCTGGCGCTTGTCGGCCGGCTCGTCTTCCTCGTCTGCGTTGACGTCGGCATCGTTGCGTACGCCTTGCGCCGCAAGGAGCGCGCTACCAGGCACGAGCGGCGCAGGACGCGAGCGGCCGGCCGCGTCGACACCGGCACCGCCTGCCGGACCGCGCGGATCGTCTTCGCGAATCATGGAATCGTTCCACCAGGCCGAAGCGGCACGGCGGCGCGATGTGCGCAGCAGCCAGGCGATGGCGATCAGCGCCAGAAGCAGCAGGCCGATCAGCACATAGACGATCGGGTTCAGGTAGCGGCTCTCGCGCGATTCGGCGAGTTGCGCGCGCATGTCTGTGAGCGTGCGCTGGGTCTCCGCAGACTGAGCGCGCAGGGCGGCCAGCGTGCTTTCCATGACCTGCAGTCTGGCGGCGCGTTCGGCTTCCTCGGGCGTCGGCGGTGTCGCCGGCGTGGCTGCGGATGCGGACGCGGACGCGGCAGAAGCCGGCGCCTCGGCGGCAGTTGCCGACGAAGCCGCCGTCAACGGTGCAGTGGCGAGAACCGCCGGAACAGCCGGCAATGCTGCGCTCGGGACAGGAGCCAATGCTGGCGTCGGAGCAGGAGCAGGTGCCGGCGCGCGCGCCGCAGCAGCCGAAGCGGCGAGTGCGGCAGGCGCGGCTGCTGACGGAACCGCCGAATCGAGCTGAAGACGCGGTCG
>JAQGMX010000099.1 GCA_028292145.1 Variovorax sp. | reverse complement strand
GCGACGAGCTGAACCTGGCGCGCGTGCTGGTCGACGGCCACAGCGCGTCGTTCCGCATGGAAGCCGATCAGCTTGTGATCGACAACCTGCCCGACGCTTTCGAGCTGGAGATCTTCACCACCTGCTGCCCGGTGAAGAACACCAAGCTCATGGGCCTGTTCGTGAGCGAGAACACCTTCTTCACGCAGTGCGAGGCCGAAGGCTTCCGGCGCATCACCTACTTCCTCGACCGTCCGGACGTGATGGCTAACTACACGGTGACGCTGCGCGCCGACAAGCAGGCCTACCCGGTGCTCCTGTCGAACGGCAACCTCGTCGACAGCGGCGATCTCGAGGGCCCGGGCAACGAAGGCCGGCACTTCGCGAAGTGGGTCGACCCGTTCCGCAAACCGTGCTACCTGTTCGCGCTGGTCGCGGGCAAGCTGGTGGCGCGCGAGCAGCGCATTACTACCCGCGCCGGCAAGGAACACCTGCTGCAGATCTACGTGCGCGCCGGCGATCTGGACAAGACCGAGCACGCGATGAATTCGCTGGTGCACTCCATCCTCTGGGACGAAACCCGCTTCGGCCTGCCGCTCGACCTCGACCGCTTCATGATCGTCGCCACCAGCGACTTCAACATGGGCGCGATGGAGAACAAGGGCCTGAACATCTTCAACACGAAGTACGTTCTCGCCAACCAGGCGACCGCCACCGACGCCGACTACGGCAACATCGAGAGCGTCGTCGGCCACGAATATTTCCACAACTGGTCGGGCGACCGCGTGACCTGCCGTGACTGGTTCCAGCTCTCGCTCAAGGAAGGTCTCACCGTCTTTCGCGACCAGGAGTTCAGCATGGACCTGTGCGCCGACGCGTCGGCCCGCGCGGTCAAGCGCATCGAGGACGTGCGCGTTCTGCGCACTGCGCAGTTCCCCGAAGACGCAGGCCCGATGGCGCATCCGGTGCGGCCAGACAGCTACATCGAGATCAGCAATTTCTACACTGTCACCATCTACGAAAAAGGCGCCGAAGTCGTTCGCATGATGCAGACGCTGGTCGGCCGTGCGGGCTTCGAGCGGGGCATCACGCTCTACTTCCAGCGCCACGACGGTTATGCCGTGACCTGCGACGATTTTGCTCAGGCCATCGCCGACGCGAACCCCGATTCGGAACTCGCTCGCCTGCTGCCGCAGTTCAAGCGCTGGTACGGCCAAGCCGGCACGCCGCGCCTCACGGCTCGCGGCACGTATGACGCCGGCGCGCGCACGTACACGTTGCAGTTCGAACAGCGCAGCCATCCGACGCCAGGCCAGCCGACCAAATTGCCGGTCGTCATTCCGGTCAACCTCGGGTTGCTGAGCCAGGACGGACGCGATCTGCCGCTGCAGCTTCAAGGCGATCTCGAAGCGACGCACGGCACCCGCTTGCTGGTCGTGACCGAAGCCTCGCAGCAGTTCGTCTTCAGCGACGTCGATGCCGAACCCGTGCCCTCGATCCTGCGCGGTTTCAGTGCGCCGGTCGTGCTCGACTTCGACTACACCGACGCGCAGCTGCTCACGCTGCTGGCCAACGACATCGACCCGTTCAATCGCTGGGAAGCCGGCCAGCGTCTCGCCTTGCGCAGCGCGATCCGCGCGGTCACATCGACCGAGCCCGACGCCTCCTTCGCGACCGGCGCCGCCCTGCTCGACGACGCCTATGTCGACGCGATGCGCAGCGTGCTCGGCGATGCGAAGCTGGACGCCGCGTTCAAGGAACTGGTGCTCACGCTGCCGTCCGAAACCTACATCGCCGAACAGCTCGACGTCGTCGATCCGCAGCGCGTGCACGCCGTGCGCGACGCCATGCGCGCGCAGCTCGCCACGGCACTGTTCGCCGAATGGGAACAGGCTTACGCACAGAACCAGGACACCGGCGCCTACACGCCCGATCCGCTGTCGTCGGGCCGCCGTGCGCTGGCCGGCATGGCGCTGACCAACCTCAGCCTCGCGGCACGCATTTCGGGTGACACCGTCTGGCCCGGCAAGACGCTGCAGCGTTTCAAGGATGCAGCCAACATGACCGACCGCTTCAACGCGCTGAGCGCGCTGGTGTCGTCGAGCCATCCGCTGGCCGAGCAGGCGCTTGCACGCTTCCATGCGATCTTCAAGAACGAAGCGCTGGTCATCGACAAGTGGTTCTCTCTGCAAGCCGGTTCGCCCGACCGCGGCGGCAATGTGCTGCCGCTGGTCAAGCAGCTGATGAAGCACCCCGACTTCTCGCTCAAGAACCCGAACCGCGCACGCAGCGTGATCTTCAGTTACTGCAGCGCGAACCCCGGCGCTTTCCACCGCCGCGATGCATCGGGCTACGTCTTCTGGAGCGAACGCGTGATCGAACTCGACGCGCTGAATCCGCAAGTCGCCGCCCGCCTCGCCCGTTCGCTCGACCGCTGGAGCAAGCTGGCCGAACCCTACCGTAGCGCCGCACGCGAAGCCATCGCGCGCGTCGCCGCCCGCCCTGATCTAAGCAAGGACACGCAAGAGGTCGTCAACCGTGCCCTTGCGGGCTGAAACAAAGGAAGTCACATGGCACAACAGAAAATTTCACTCACCCGCTACCTCGTCGAGCAGCAGCGTGCCGACGGCCTGATTCCGGGGCAGCTCCGGCTGCTGCTGGAGGTGGTCGCACGTGCCTGCAAGAGCATTAGCATGGCCGTCAACAAGGGCGACCTCGGCGGTGTGCTCGGATCTGCCGACAGCGAGAACGTCCAGGGCGAAGTCCAGAAGAAACTGGACATCATCGCTAACGAAGTGCTCATTGAAGCCAACGAATGGGGCGGTCACCTCGCGGCCATGGCCAGCGAGGAGATGGACAGCATCTACGTGGTGCCCAACCGCTATCCGCAAGGCGAATACCTGCTGCTGTTCGACCCGCTCGACGGCTCCAGCAACATCGATGTCAACGTCAGCATCGGCACCATCTTCAGCGTGCTCAAGAAGCCAGACGACCACCCCGGCGTGCACGAAGCCGACTTCCTGCAGGCAGGCGCCAAGCAGGTCGCGGCCGGCTATTGCATCTACGGCCCGCAGACCACGCTGGTGCTGACCGTCGGCCACGGCGTCGCGATGTTCACGCTCGACCGCGAGCAGGGCTCGTTCGTGCTGACCAAGGAGAACATCCAGATCCCGGCCGACACCAAGGAGTTCTCGGTCAACATGAGCAACATGCGCCACTGGGACGAACCGGTGAAGCGTTACATCGACGAATGCTTGGCCGGCACCGAAGGCCCGCGCGGCAAGGATTTCAACATGCGCTGGATCGCCAGCATGGTCACCGACGTGCACCGCATCCTGATGCGCGGCGGCATCTTCATGTACCCGTGGGACAAGCGCGAACCGGGCAAGCCCGGCAAGCTGCGTCTGATGTATGAAGCCAACCCAATGAGCTGGCTGGTGGAACAGGCCGGCGGTGCGGCGACGAACGGCAAGGAACGCATCCTCGACCTGCAGCCGACGAAGCTGCACGAGCGCGTGAGTGTGGTGTTGGGATCGAAAAATGAAGTCGAGCGCGTGACGCGGTACCACGACCCGCTATAATCGAAGGCTTAGCCGGTGTAGCTCAGTCGGTAGAGCAGCTCATTCGTAATGAGAAGGTCGGGTGTTCGATTCATCTCTCCGGCACCAAACTAAAGCCCCTGATTTGCAAAGATCAGGGGCTTTTTTCATTTCTTCCGGACTACGCTTGCAATCAGGCCTTCGAAAAAAGCCGTTGAAAGGATTGCAATGCCCCAAACCCAAAAACAGAAGATGCTCGCCGGCGAGCTCTACAACGCCGCCGATGACGAAATCCAATCCGACCTCGCGACCACCCGAAACTGGCTCGTCCGCTACAACGCCTCTCTCGGCATGGCAACCGACGAAAGACACGGTCTCCTCGCCGAGCGCCTCGGTGCAGCGGGCGCAGGCTCGACCATCCGTCCGCCGTTCCACTGCGACTACGGATTCAACATCCGACTCAGTGCCGGCGTCTTCCTCAACTTCGGCTGCGTGATCCTCGACGTCGTCGAAGTCAGCATCGGCGACAAGACGCAGATCGGCCCCAACGTGCAGATCCTCACTGCGGACCACCCGCGCGATGCTGCCGAGCGTGAGGCGGGGCTGGAGTTCGGACGACCGATCCGCATCGGGCGCAATGTCTGGATCGGCGGCGGCGCCATCATCCTGCCGGGCGTCACGATCGGCGACGATGCGGTCATCGGCGCCGGCAGCGTGGTGACGCGCGACGTGCCGCCGGGCGCGACCGTGGTCGGCAACCCGGCCCGCGTGCGCGGCGCGTCGAACGCCGCCTGACGTCTCAGGATGCCAGCTGCTTCACCAGCTTCAGCATGAACTCCCGGCTGTCGTAAAGCCGCTGAATCTCCACCCGCTCATCCAGCCCGTGCGTCCGCAGATCTGCCGGATCGAAGAACAACCCCGACACGCCGTACATCGGAATTCCCGCGTTTCGCGCGAAGCGGCTGTCTGTTGCCCCGGTGCTCATAAACGGAATCACCGGCACGCCGGACCACATCTCCGCGGTCAGCTTCTCTGCCGTTTCGAACACCACACCCTGCAACGGCGACACCGGGCTGCGGGTCGGTTTTGCGAACTGGCGCATCGTGATCTTCGGGTTGCCCAACGTCTGCACGAGTTGCTTCTCGACATTGTCCGGATCGTCGAAGGGCAACATACGGCAATTGACGACCGCCTTGGCCGATTGCGGCAGCGCGTTCTCCGCGTGGCCGGCATTGACCATCGTCGCCGTGCAGGTGGTTCGCAACTGCGCGTTGTAGAGCGGCGTCTGCGAGAGTCGGTCGATGACGGCGGCATCGGTACTGCCGTTGCCGACGGCGCGCATGTCCTCGGCGAGCTGCCCCGACATCAGGGGCGCAGTGCGGCTGAAGTAGGTCTTCGTCACATCGGCCAGCATCACCGGAAATTTGTAAGCACCCAGGCGCGCCAGCGCTTCGGACATGCCGTAGATCGGATTGTTGGCGGTCGGCTGCGAGCTGTGGCCGCCGACGTCGCGCAGCTCGAATTCGTAGGTGGTGTAGAGCTTTTCGGCGATCTGCACGCGGTGCAGGTTGGGCTTGCCGTTGCGCAGTTCGCCGCCACCGCCCTCGTTGATGCCGAACTCCGCCTTGAGCAGCTCCGGCTTGTTCTTCAGGATCCACATGGCGCCATTGCTTTCGACGTCGCCGCGTTCCTCGTCGGCGGTCAGCGCCATGATGATGTCGCGCGTCGGCTTGAAGCCTTCCTGCCGCAGCTGCGCCAACACCGAGATGAAGGCCGACGCCATCGCCTTGTCGTCGATCGAACCGCGGGCGGTGAAGTAGCCGTCGGTTTCCTGCAACTTGAAGGGGTCGGTTTTCCAGTCTTCACGTTTGGCTTCGACTACGTCGATGTGGCCCATCAGCAGCATCGGCTGCTTGGCGCCCGTGCCCTTCCAACGCAGCACGAGGTTGCCCTTGCGCGGGAACGGCTCGATGATCTGCAGCTCGTCTTCCGCGAAACCGGCCTTGAGGAGGACAGCGCGCATGGCCTGCGCCGCCTGCGTGGTGCTGCCGGCGGAATGGGTGGTATTGATCTCCACCAACTCCTTGTAGACGGCGTAGAAGCGCTGCTGCTCTGCTGTCAGCGCCGGCGCCTGCGCGAAGGCGGTGCCGCAAGTTGCGATGGCGGCGGCGCAGACGAGGCGGCGCAGGGACGGGAACTTGGATGTCATGGAACGATATGTCGAGTTGTTCTTAGGGTCTCCTTTATCGCATGACAAGCAAAAAAAAGCGCACCGGGCGGTGCGCTTCTGAATTCGATCCGGGATGAGGATCAGGCGATATCGAAGCGGTCCAGGTTCATCACCTTCGTCCACACAGCCACGAAGTCGTCGACGAACTTCTGCTGACTGTCCGAGCTGGCATACACCTCGGCGGTCGCGCGCAGGATCGCGTTCGAGCCGAAGACCAGGTCGGCGCGCGTCGCGGTCCAGCGCGCTTCGCCGGTCTTGCGGTCGACGCCTTCGTAAGCGTCCCTGGAACCGGCCGCCGGCTTCCAGGCGGTGTTCATGTCGAGCAGGTTGACGAAGAAGTCGTTGCTCAGACTGCCCGGCTTCTGCGTGAACACGCCGTGCTTCAATTCACCGACGTTCGCACCCAACACGCGCAAGCCGCCGACCAACACGGTCAACTCGGGCGCCGTGAGCGTCAGCAACTGCGCCTTGTCGACCAGGAACACCTCGGCCGGCACGGCGTAGCTCGACTTGACGTAGTTACGGAAGCCGTCGGCGATGGGTTCGAGCGCCTCGAACGACTCGACGTCGGTTTGTTCCTGCGACGCATCGGTGCGGCCCGGCGTGAACGGCACCTTGACCTCGCGGCCGGCGTCCTTCGCTGCCTGCTCGACACCGGCGTTGCCGGCCAGCACGATCAGGTCGGCGATCGAGATCTTCTTGCCGCCCGATTGCGCGGCGTTGAATTCCTCGCGCACGCCTTCGAGCGTCTGCAGCACCTTGGCCAGCTGTTCCGGCTGGTTCACGGCCCAGTCCTTTTGCGGTGCCAGACGGATGCGCGCGCCGTTCGCACCGCCGCGCTTGTCCGAACCGCGGAAGGTCGATGCCGAAGCCCATGCCGTCGACACGAGTTGCGACACGGTCAGGCCCGAGGCCAGCACCTTCTTCTTCAGCGATTCCACGTCCTGCGCATCGACCAGCGCATGGTCGACAGCCGGAACAGGGTCCTGCCAGATCAGTTCTTCAGCCGGCACTTCGGGGCCGAGGTAGCGTGCGCGCGGACCCATGTCGCGGTGCGTGAGCTTGAACCATGCACGGGCGAAGGCGTCGGCGAGCTGATCGGGGTTCTCGAGGAAACGACGCGAGATCTTCTCGTAGGCCGGGTCCATGCGAAGCGCCAGGTCGGAGGTCAGCATGGTCGGTACCAGCTTCTTCGACGGATCGTGCGCATGCGGCACGGTGGCCTCGGCACCCTTGGCGGTCCACTGATGTGCGCCGGCCGGGCTCTTGGTCAGCTCCCATTCGAACTTGAACAGATGTTCGAAGTACTCGTTCGTCCACTGCGTCGGCTTGGTCGTCCAGGTCACTTCCAGACCGCTGGTGATGGTGTCGCCACCCTTGCCGGTGCCGAAGCCGTTTTTCCAGCCGAAGCCCTGGTCTTCGATGCCGGCCGCTTCCGGCTCGTGCGCGACGTTGTCCGCAGGGCCTGCGCCGTGCGTCTTGCCGAATGTGTGGCCGCCGGCGATGAGCGCCACGGTTTCTTCGTCGTTCATCGCCATGCGGGC
>JAQGMX010000013.1 GCA_028292145.1 Variovorax sp. | reverse complement strand
CCGACCGCGGCGCGTGGGTCGCCGGGCTGAACGCTTCTACTCTGGGGCTGAACGCAAGCAATTTGCGGACCGGCGGATTGTCCGGTCACAGGCCCGCGATGTCGACCCCTTTGTCAATCCCGACCGGGGCGCTTTGGCATGCCTCGTGCTTTGACAGGTCAAGAGTAGAAGCGTTCAGCTGCGCACGCACTTTTATGGTGCGCCGCCCGGAAATTGCTCTTGAAGTGCCTGCTGCTGCCCGCTGCCGGCTTCGTTCAAGACCCTCGATTTCCAAAGCCACCGCCATGCAACGCCGTACATTCATCGCATCCAGCGCCGGCCTAGCCGCCACCATCGCCGCACCTGCGCTCCTCGCGCAGGCTGGCAAGCTGACCCCGCTGAAATTCACGCTCGACTTCCGCATCAACGGCCAGACGTCGCCGTTCTTCCTCGCGCTCAACAAGGGCTACTACCGGGACGAGGGCCTCGACGTGAGCATAGACAGCGGCGCAGGCTCCGTGGCGTCGATCACCCGCATCGCGAGCGGCGTGTATCAACTGGGGCTGGGCGACATCAGCTCGCTGGTGGAGTTCAATGCACAGAACCCGGGCACGCCGATGGTGCAGGCGGTCTACCAGTACTACAACCGCGCGCCCTTCGTCATCATCGGCCGCAAGGACCGCGGCGTGACGACCGATTTCCTGAGCCTGCAGGGCAAGACGGTCGCGGCTGCGGCGGTGGAATCGACCCGCCGCGCCTGGCCGATGGTGGCGCGCACGACGGGCATGAAGCCGGACGCATTCCAGTGGCAGACCACCGATTTCTCGTCCCGCGACAATGTGATGGTGCGCGGCGACGTCGATGCCGCCACCTACTTCCACGACTCGGCCATCTCGCTCTTCGCGCGCATGAAGCCGGAGGAACTGTCGGTGCTCAAGTACGCGGATGCCGGTGTCGACCTCTACGGCAACGCCATCCTCGCGAGCAGCAACCTGATCGCGCAGAGCCCGAAGGTTGTCGCGGGTTTTTTGCGTGCCAGCAATCGTGCAATCGTCGAGACATTCGCCAATCCTGCGCCATCGATTGCCGCCATGCGTCAGCGCGAACCGATCCTGGACGAGAAAATCGAACTCGAGCGTTGGGGCATCACCGCCCAATACGTCGCCGCGTCCGACACGAGAACGCACGGCCTGGGGGATATTCAAAAACTCACGCTGGAACGGCAGGTCGACGAAGTGGTCGACGTGTTCGGACTCAAGATGAAGCCATCGGCGGATGCGATCTTCAACACATCGATGCTGCCGCCGCGCAGCGAACGCATGATCAAAGTATGAGAACAGCTACAAGAACCCAACTTCCCGCGGAAGAAGTGCTGGACGAAGTCGACGGCCGCTATCTGCGCAAGGCGATCTTCTGGTCGCATGCGGCAGCACGGCGCGGCAACCGGCCTTTCGGCGCGGTCATCGTTTCAGCGAAGGGCGAGGTCCTGGCCGAGGCCTACAACAACACCTTCGAAACCGGCGACTGCACCGGGCATGCCGAGGTCGCCGCCATCCGGGCACTGGCAGGACGGGGCCACAGCCGCGAACTCCTGGCCGGCGCGACGATGTACGCGTCCGGCGAGCCTTGCGTGATGTGCGCAGGTGCGATCTTCTGGTCGAACATCGGCCGCGTGGTGTTCGGCATCGACGCCGAGCGCCTGCGTGTGTTCCGCGGCGAACATCAGGACCAGCGCGACGCCGAACTCTCCTGCCGCGACGTTTTCCGTGCCTCGCCGCATCCGATCGACTGCGTCGGCCCTGCCCTGATCGACGAAGCTTCGGCGCCGCACGAAGGTGCCTGGAAAGACTGATGCCATGGCACGCCAGACTCGCGCTCGACTACAGCGCTGAACGCGAACGAACCGTCGCGCGCTTTCGTCATGACGGGCCCTTGCGCATTCTTCAAAGCCTGTATCCGGAGGGCGATGCGGTCTGCCACAACGTGCTGGTGCATCCGCCGGGCGGGCTGGTCGGCGGCGATACGCTCGACATCGATGTGACGGTCAAGTCCGGCAGCCACGGACTGATCACGACGCCCGGCGCGACGCGCTTCTATCGCTCCGACGGCGAGCTCGCGGTGCAGCGCACGACCCTCAAGCTCGATGCCGGCGCCCGCCTCGAATGGCTGCCGCTCGAAGCGCTCTGCTACAGCGGCTGTCTCGCCGAGAACCGCCTGCGCATCGAAGCCGCGCCGGGCGCCGAACTCATCGGCTGGGACGTGACCGCGCTCGGTCTGCCCAACGCCGGCAAACCCTTCGAGCGCGGCAGCCTGCTGCAGCACATCGAGGTGCCGAACGTGTGGCTCGAACGCGGGCGCATCGACGCGGAAGATCGTCGCCTGCTCGAGAGCCCGATCGGGCTTGCGGGTCAGCGCTGCATCGCATCGCTGTTCTTCGTCGCCGGGTCGCGGATCGCGCGGGCGCGGCGCGAAGAGCTGCTCGACATGGCGCGTGCGCTGGCCGATGCGCATGCGCTTTCGGCCACGGCCGGTGCGACCAGCCCGCATGCGGAGATCATCGTGCTGCGTGTGCTCGCGCCGGTGGTGGAGCCGGCGATGCATCTGCT
>JAQGMX010000086.1 GCA_028292145.1 Variovorax sp. | reverse complement strand
CCTGCAGGAGCTGAACAGCCCCGGCGTGATCCAGGCGCTCGGGCGCGAGCTGGCCGACATCGGCATCTACGAAAGCACGCTCGGCGCGATGCCGCTGCCGTCGCTGCCCTATCACCACGACCGGCTGGTGCTGGTGGTGCCGGCAGCACATGCGCTGGCCGGCTTGGACAGCGTCCGTGCGGCTGACTTTCTGGACTGCGACGTGATCGGCCTGAGCGAAGGCTCAGCCATCGCCAGCACGCTGGAGCGCGTGGCGGCGGAAGCGCAGCGAAGCATTCGCATGCGGATCCGCGTCAGCAGCTTCGCCAGCATGATGGCGATGGTCGAACAGGGCATCGGCGTCGGACTGATGCCTGAACAGGTCGCGCGATCGTTCTACGGCAACCGTCGTTTCCGGCATATCGAGATTTCGGAAGATTGGGCGGTAAGGCGCTTCGTGCTGTGCCACCAGCCGGCGGCGGCGCTGTCTTCGGCGGCAAAGGCCGTGATCGACGTACTGGCTGATCTGACTGCAGTGAATTCGCCAACCGCGAAACCTGATTGACGCAATCGGCGATGGCGCCATGCGCCGCCATCGCGCACAGTCCGGGCATAACAAGCGGAGACAAGCCCGATGAAACTGACCCTTCTGCTGCGCCCGTTCGCCCTCGCGGCGATGCTGGCAGCGGCGCTCGCCAGCCAGGCGCAGACCGCGTTCCCCAACAAGCCGTTGCGCATCAACGTCGGCGCGTCGGCCGGCGGCGGCACCGACGTGATTGCACGGTTGTTCGCCGAAAAGATGGGCGGCCCGCTCGGCCAGCCCGTCATCGTCGAGAACAAACCCGGCGCGGCGAACACCATCGCCGCCGACCTCACGGCCAAGGCGCCTGCCGACGGCTACACGCTGCTCATGGCGACGAATTCGGGCCAGGTCATCGCGCCGCATCTGCTCAAGCTGAATTTCGATCCGCTCAAGCAGCTGACGCCGATCGGCATGGTGGTGATCGTGCCGCACGTGCTGCTGGTTAGCGCGACCAATCCGGTGCGCAATTTCAACGAACTGTTGGCCGACATGAAGGCCCGGCCCGACGGTATCCGCTATGCATCTTCGGGCGTCGGCAGTTCGCAGCACGTGGCCGGCGAAGTCTTCATGGCCGCGACCGGCACGCGCATGACGCACATCCCGTACAAGGGCAGTTCGCAGGCGCACCAGGACATCCTGGCCGGTCAGGTCGAAATCATGCTGGACACGACGTCCTCCGCCATGGCGCTGATCAAGGCAGGAAAGTTCCGCCCGCTGGCCGTCACCACCCCGAAGCGTTCGACCGAAATGCCCGACGTTCCGACGCTGGAAGAACTCGGCGTGCGCAATGCCGAAATGGCCACCTGGTACGCGATGTACGCGCCGACCGGCACGCCGCAACCGGTGCTGGACCGCATCACGCGCGACTTCAACACCGCGCTGCAGCTGCCCGAAGTGCAGGCCAAGCTCAAGGGACTGGCCGGCGAGCCGTCGACGCTCACGCGCGACCAGTTCATCGCCATGCAGGCCGCCGAAGACCAACGCTTCGCCGCCATCCTCAAAGAACGCAACATCAGACTGGACTGAACCCATGCTCCCACGCATCGCACTGACCATCGGCGACCCGGCCGGCATCGGCCCCGAAATCCTGGCCCGCGTGCTGGCCGATCCCGCCACCGCAGAAAAGGCCGACATCCGCCTGATCGCCAACCGCGCGGCACTGGAAGCCGGCGCGCGCGCTGCGGGCGTGTCGATGCCGAAAGAAGGCCCGCACCTGCACATCGTCGACTGGCCGGGCCTGGAAGGACGGTTTGCGCCATCGAAAGTCGGTGCCGACAACGGCCGCTTCATTCTCGACAGCCTGCGCCTCGGCACCCGCATGGTGCAAGACGGCGAAGCCGACGCGCTGTGCTTCGCGCCGTTGAACAAGGGTGCGATGCGCCTCGGCGGCATGCACCAGGAAGACGAGATGCGCTGGTTCGCACAAGAACTGGCACACACGGGCAGCTGCGGCGAGTTCAACGTGCTCGGCAACCTCTGGACGGCGCGCGTCACCTCGCACGTTGCGCTCAGGGAAGTGGCCGGATTGCTGACCCCTGCGGGCGTGGCCGGCGCCATCCGCATGCTGACCGTCGCGCTGCGCGCGGCCGGCATCGCGGCGCCACGGATCGGCGTGTGCGGGCTGAATCCGCACAACGGCGACAACGGAAATTACGGCAGCGAAGAGGCGGACATCATCGAACCCGGGATCGCGATGGCGGCCGGCGAAGGTTTTCAGGCGGAAGGCCCGTACCCCGCCGACACGATCTTCCTGCGCGCACGCAAGGGTGCGCTGGATGGCATCGTCACGATGTACCACGACCAGGGGCAGATCGCGACCAAGCTGCTGGGCTTCGACATCGGCGTGACGGTGCAAGGCGGTTTGCCGATTCCGGTGACGACGCCGGCGCACGGGACGGCTTACGACATCGTCGGCCTGGGCGTGGCGCAGTCGACGGCGATGGCGAGTGCGCTGGATCTGGCTTGCCGGATGGGACTGAGTCATCGAGCAAGCCGAGCTGTGCTCGCCTAGCAAGTTCGTCTCTGAACAACGAGTCTGAATGCACAAAGCCCCGATGTCTTTCGACAGCGGGGCTTTGTGTACCTGGTGAATCGCCTTCCGATGAATGTCAATCGTGGTCGTCCGGATGCGGCGAGTTCTGCGCCTTCTCTGACGCTACGGTCCCTTCCTCCGCGTGGAGGTCAGCAACGCGGGCCTGCGCTTCATGGCGCGCTTGCTCTAGCAACTCCTCTTGCTCTTCCGGATTGGCTTCAGGTGCTGTTGATTGGTTCATCTTTAGATCCCTTGTAAATGCAGGAGAGCCTAGCTGTGGACATCGCACAGCGCATGTAGGAGCTTGTCGCCACGCTCGACGTGAACTCGCGAACGCGATCACTTCGGCTCATGCGTCGGTGCAGGCCTGTCCAATTTGGCGGTTATCGCCAAGCCCGACCGAGGGCCGCCCTCAAGGAATCCAGAACTTTTCTGCCGCCTTCGAAGCCGACTCCTGGTTCGTGAAGACGTCAGTGTGTTCTTCCACGTCCGGGCGCCCATCCTCGGCGACTCGGTGCACCACCCATCCGTCCTCATAGCGCCGCAACGTCGCCACCGCTCGCCTGCTGCCTTTCACCAACTCCGCATGCACTTCTTCAAGAAACGTGGGTTTATCCATGATCGTCTTTCAGCTTTTGAAGGCCGCAGTATGGAGCGCGCCATGTTCACCCTGCCGCCGACCCTGCACGGCGAACTGATTGGCGCCAACTATGTGCACGCGGCGCAGATCTACGGGAGGGCCGCCTGATATCACTCCTGAGCGAAGTGCTCGTCGATCTTCGCCTTCACGCGCATGAAGTCCGCATCGCGCCCGGTGGGCGGATCGAAGGCGTAACCCGAAGGGTGATCGGAAGTCGGCGGCACGGCGACAACCTGCAGCCCCTCGCACTCCGGATCAGCGCTCAGCGCAGCGTTCCAAGCGTCGACGTAGAGCTCACTGTTCACATTAGTCGCGGTCATTGTCAATCCCCTCAGTTGAAA
>JAQGMX010000072.1 GCA_028292145.1 Variovorax sp. | reverse complement strand
ACCTGGCCGGTGGCGGACACCGGGTCGTAGCCGGGCGTGTCCATGAAAACCAGCCCGTGCGTGCGCACCGGCTCGGCGTATTCGAGGACGTCCATCAAGCCGGTCGAGCCGGCCTTGGCGACGGCGCCGAGCGATTTTTCCAGGATGGTCGTGATGCCGCCGGCCTTGTTGCCCGGCGACGGGTTGTTGTTGAGGTCGCCGCCGTGCATTTCGGCATAGCCCTCCCACCACTTCAGGCGCGCCAGCAGCTTGTCGGCGATGGCCTGGGATGCGGCGCGGTGCGTCAGCAGATGCTCTGCGCCGTAGATTTCCGGCGTTTCGGAAAGGATGGCGGTGCCGCCGTGGCGCACCAGCAGGTCGACCGCAGCGCCCAACGCCGGGTTGGCGCTGATGCCCGAGTACCCGTCCGACCCGCCGCACTGCAATCCGACCGCCAGATGCGCCAGCGGCACTGGCTCGCGCTTCACCCGGTTCGCCAGCACCAGCATGTCTTCGAGCAGCGCCTTGCCCGCCGCGATGGTCTCGCGCGTGCCGCCTTCGTCCTGGATGGTGAGCGTGGCGAACATGCCGGGTTCGCGGGCGGTCAGCACCTCGACCAGCGGCGCGATCTGGTTGACCTCGCAGCCCAGGCCGATGACTAGCACGCCGGCGAAATTCGGATGGTTCGCGTAGCCGCGCAGCGTGCGCTGCAGCAATTCGAGCCCTTCGCCGTTGCCGCCCATGCCGCAGCCGCTGCCGTGCGTGATCGCGACCACGCCGTCGACATTCGGGTACGCGTCCAGCGCGCCGCCCTTGAAGGCGTCGGCAATGTGGCGGCAGACGGTCGCCGAGCAGTTGACGCTGGCGATCACGCCGAGGTAGTTGCGGGTCGCGACGCGGCCGTCGGGGCGCACGATGCCCTGGAAAGTCAGCGCCTCCGCGTCTTCGACCGTCGCGCGGTACGCCGCGCCGACCGCATGCGTGTGGATCGATTCCGACATGCCGACGTTGTGCACATGCACGTGATCGCCGACGGCGATGTCGGCGGTCGCGACGCCGATGTTCTGTCCGTACTTCACGACCGACTGCCCGACTGCGATCGGCGCCAGCGCGACCTTGTGGCCGGACGGAATCGGTTCGCGCACGACGAGATCGTGCCCGCCCACCGACAACGCCGCGCCGGCTTCGAGCGCATGGCGCGCGACGGCGACGTTGTCGGATTCGCCGAGCCGGATGGCGGACGGAGGCAGCAGTGTTTCGGTGGTCATGGCAATGCAGCGTTCAAACGTGGCTGGACCAGGCCGACCAGCTGTTCGCCGGCCATTTCCACGATCGGGCCGAAGCGGCGTTGCGTCTTCTGCGCATGGTTCTGCGCGATGTCGGCGATGCGGTGGTTGAGGAAAGGGTTCTCGAAGCGTTCGCGCACGTCGACCAGATACGCCTGCGCCTCCGGCAGCACGCCGAGCGCTTCGAACACCGGCAGGATTTCTTCTGCCCACAGCGCTTCGAGCTCGGCCCGCAATGCCGTGTCTGCCATCGCTTCGCGCACCGTTTCATCGGCCGGGCGGGCGTCTTTCAGCCAGCGCTCGGCGAGGAAGGTGTGGCCGGCGTTCAGCAGGAACAGCTTGAGCCGTTCGTGCGACGCGAGGTCGTCGGTGAGCACGATGGCGGGATGTTCGCAGGGCAGCACCAGGCGCGGCTGACGCTCGATGGCCCACAGCGCATACGGCTCGGCGACGGCGCCGACCGGCTCGATGGCTTCGGAGACGATGCGGTCGACCAGCGAATTCGCCCACACGCAGTGGTCGCGCAGCCAGACGGCGAACGTGTCTTCCAACGCCCATTCGTGGGCCAATGCGACGACCACGTCGCGCAGCACTTCGCCGTTGCGCTCGATGAGCTCGCACGGCAGCAAAGTGAGCGTCGATGCGTGGTCGGTCTGCCAGCGGCCGTAGAGCAGCACCAGCAGCTTGGCTGGGAAGCTGGCGGGCGGCGTGTCGCTCGTCAGCGCGGCGGCGGAATCGCCGGCATCCAGCTGATAGCCGCGGTCGGCGGTGTTGGAGACGATGACCTGCACATGCTTCGCCACCGCTTCGCGCAACGCGGACCAGGCGACCGAAGCCTGCACGGCCGCCTTCACCGAACTGCATTCCAGTGTCTGGTCGATGCGTTCGCCGTGCGCGATGCCGCGAACGCGCACCGGATAAGCCGCGCCGCTCGCCAGCGCAGCAATGCGCGCCGCGCCGTCCGGCCGGTCGGTGGTCTGCACCACGGTGATGCCGCCGAGCGCCTTGCCCGCACCGTCGGTGCCGGCCAGCGCCTGCGAGACGAACAGGTCGACGTGCGCCTGCAGGAAGCGGCTGGTGCCGAACTGGAGGATCGGCTGATTCAGTTCTTGGGGCGCGGTCGTCATGTGGATCAGACCTCGACGATGGCCTTGACCACGCCGCGTGCCGGGTCGAGCAGTTGCGCGAAATCGGTCGGCACGTCGGCCAGCTTCATGCGGTGCGTGTTGAGCGCTGCCGTCGGCACGTCGCCGCGGCTCATGGCGGCGAGCACTGTTTCGAAATCTTCGGTGGTCGCGTTGCGGCTGCCGATCAGCGTGGTCTCGCGCTTGTGGAACTCGGGATCGGAGAACGTGATGGTCTGGCGCACGACCGAGATCAACACGTAGTTGCCGCCGTGGGCCACGAAGCCGAAGCCGCGCTCGATGGCCTTGGCATTGCCGGTGGCGTCGAACACCTGGTCGAAGAATTCGCCGTCCGTGATTTCCGACAGTTTGGCTTCGTCGCCATCGCCCAGCGCGACGATGTGCGCCACGCCGAGTTCGCGCTGGCAGAAATCGAGCCGGTCCTGCCGGCCGTCGAGCGCGGTCACCTTTGCGCCGCGCAGGCGGGCGAAGATCATCGCGGCCATGCCGATCGGGCCGGCGCCCACCACCAGCACGCGCTGGCCCGGCTTCACGTCGCCGCGACGCACGCCGTGCGCGCCAATGGCGAGGAATTCGACCATCGCCGCCTGGTCCAGCGTCACGCCTTCGGCCTTGTGCACGAAGGCTTCGGGCAGCGACAGGTATTCGGTGAAGGCGCCGTCGCGGTGCACGCCCAGAACCTGGATGTTCACGCAGCAGTTGGTCTTGCCCTGGCGGCAGGCGATGCACTTGCCGCAAGACAGATACGGCATCACGTAGCAGACGTCGCCCGACTGCAGACGGCCGCCCGGCACGCCTTCCTCGATCACGCCGGACAGCTCGTGGCCCATCACGCGCGGGTACTGCAGGAACGGCTGGTTGCCGGTGAAGATGTGCAGGTCGGTGCCGCAGACGCCGACGCGCTTCACGCGCAGCAGCACTTCGCCATCACCGCGCACGGGGCGGTCGCGTTGCTCGGCGCGCAGGGTGCCAGGGGTTTCACAGATGACGGTCAGCATGGTGGGTCCGGAAGAAGAAGTGGGGTGGTTGTTTTTGTCGGGCACCGCGGAGGCTCAGTTGCCGCCGTGGTACTTGGTGTAGATCGCCTTGAGCTTGCCGTTCTCGGTGTTCTTGGCGATCCATTCGTTGAGCCAGGCCTTGAGCTGCGGCTCGTCCTTGCGCAGGCCGATGCCCAGCGGCACGGTCGACATCGTGAACTTCGTGACCAAATCTTTCTTAGGCGACTTCTGCAGTACCGTGCTGACGATGGCCGGCGAGGTTGCGATGATGTCGGCCTGGCCGCTGACCGCCGCTGTCACCAGCGTGGCGTCGTCGTCGTAGCGGACGATCTGCGCATCCTTGGCGCCCGTCGTCACGACCTTGTCGTTGTTCGAGCCGCGGGTGGTGGCGACGCGCTTGCCCTTGAGATCGTCGAAACCCTTGATCTCGACGGCTTTCGGGCCGGCGACGACGGCCAGGATCTGCGCGTAGGGCACCGAGAAGTCGATGACCTTCTCGCGGTCCGGCGTGACCGACAGCGACGCGACCACGATGTCGGCCTTGCCGGTCTGCAGGAACGGGATGCGGTTCGGGCTGGTGGACTGCACCATCTCCAGCGCGACGCCCAGGTCCTGCGCCAGCAGCGTGGCGGTTTCCACGTCGGAGCCGACCGGCTTCATCGCGTCGTTCACGAAGCCGTAGGGCGGCGATCCGGTGTCCAGCGCGATGCGGATCTTTTTGGCTTCGCGGATGTCCTTGAGCAGGTCGGCATGCGCCGAACCGAGGCCGATCGCCAGAACGGCGGCCGAAGCCAGGATGCCGCGCACGAAGTTGGATGTCTTTTTCATGGTGCTTTTGTCTCGCTTGGAGTGAAGGGGAAGAAGGCTCGGAGCCCGTTAGAGGCCGTTAGAGGCCGTTACCGACGAAGTCGCGCAGTTCGACCGTGGCCGGCGCATCAAGGATCGAAGCCGGCCCGGTTTCCCAGACGCGGCCCTTGTGCATGAAGACGATCTCGTCCGCCACCTTGCGGGCGAAGGCCATCTCGTGGGTCACCAGGATCATGGTCATGCCGTCGGCGGCCAGGCCCTCCATCACGCGCAGCACCTCGCCGGTGAGCTGCGGATCGAGGGCGGACGTGACTTCGTCGAACAGCATCAGCTGCGGCGACATCGCCAGCGAACGGGCGATGGCCACGCGCTGCTGCTGTCCGCCGGAGAGCTGCGACGGATAGTTGTCGGCCTTTTCGGCCAGACCGACCTGCGCCAGCACTTCCATCGCGCGCTTGCGGGCATCGGCACGCTTGTTTTTCAGCACCAGGCGCGGCGCCAGCATGATGTTCTCGGCCACCGTCAGATGCGGGAACAGGTTGTAGCTCTGGAACACGATGCCGACGTCACGGCGCAGCTTCTGCAGGTCGAGGCCGGGGCCGGTCACGTCGTGGCCGCAGACGCGGATGCGGCCCTTCTCGACCTGCTCCAGCCGGTCGATGCAGCGCAGCGCGGTGCTCTTGCCAGATCCGCTGGCGCCGATGATGGCGACGACCGAACCCTTCTTCACGGTGAACGAAACGTCCTCCAGCACCCGCACCGTGCCGAAGCACTTGGAGATGTTCTCGATTTCAACGATTGCCGACATTGAAGCTCCTCTCGAGCCGGCGGCTCAGCACCGACAGCGGGTAACACAGGGCGAAATACATGGCCGCGACGATCATGAAGATGACGAAGGGCTCGAAGGTGGAGTTGTTGATGATCTGACCCGCGCGGGCCAACTCCACGAACCCGATGGCCGAGGCCAGCGAGGTGTTCTTGACGATCTGCACCATGAAGCCGACCGTCGGCGGCGTCGCGATCTTGAGCGCCTGCGGCAGGATCACGTGGATCACGCGCTGGTGCCACGGCAGCGCAAGGCATTCGGCCGCTTCGGCCTGCGTTTTCGGCACCGATTCGATGCAGCCGCGCCAGATCTCGCCCAGGTAAGCCGAAACGTAGATCGACAGCGCGATGGCAGCAGCCGTCAGCGGCGCGATGTTCAGCCCGAGCGACGGCAGGCCGAAGTAGGCCAGCGGCAGCAGCACCAGCAGCGGCGTGCCCTGGATCAGCTTGATGTAGAGCGACACCAGCAGCTTCGACCACTTCGGCCCCCAGGTGCTGCCGATGGCGACCGCGCCGCCCAGGATGCCGCCACCGACGAAACCGAGCAGCGACAGCACGACCGTCCACAACAGTCCGTTGAACAGGTACTGCAGGTG
>JAQGMX010000052.1 GCA_028292145.1 Variovorax sp. | reverse complement strand
CCGGCGTTGGTGTTGTAGCCGCGACCGCCCTTGACTTTGTAGTCGCCGCCTTCGTCCCGAACGTCGTTCATGATCTGGCTGGCGCGGTTCTGGGTTCGCGCGACGCCCATGTAGAGGCTCATGCCCCAGACGGCGAGCCGCGATTCTTCTTCCGTCCATCGTTCGACCGGAAAACCCTTCAGCAGACACATTCCCCAGCGGCCCTGGGTGGTCGCCATGGCTTCGGACAATGCGCCGGCGGCCGCGGCATTCAGCGGAAAGTCCGCGCGCGTCATCGACAGGAAGGGTTTGCCGGCCCTGCCCGCGTGCGACAGCGCTGCGTCGAATCCGGCGATCGCTTCCGCCGAAAGATGCTGGACCCAGGGGCCGTCGGGCTGTACGTCGGAAGCGAGCCAGGGAAGGGGGCCGGGGCTGAGGTGTTCGGGTATGTCTCTGTTCATTGGGGCAGTCTAGGCAGGCTGCAGCAAAGAAAATAGCGATGTTCCTTGGTGTCTCAGGTCAGGAAAATTGATGAAGCTGGACGCATTCCTCACGCTCGATGCCGTACTGCGCGGTGGCACGCTCGCCGCCGCAGCCGCCGAAATGGACCTCACCCCGAGCGCTGTGAGCATGAAGATGAAGCAGCTCGAGGTCTACATGGGCCAGCCGCTTTTCGACCGTTCCGGCCTGCAGGTGCGCCCGACCCGGCTGGCGCACGATGTGTCGGCCGCGATGCGCGGCGCGCTGCAGCAGATCGAATCCTTGCGGAAGCGCACGAGCGTCGGCATCGAGGGCGTCGTGCGGCTCGGGATGATCGAGTCGATGCATCCGGTGCTGCTCCCGGGCGTTCTGCGGTTGCTGCGCGACCGCTATCCGCTGCTGGAAGTCCGGCCGATGCGCGGTCGCAGCAGCGGCTTGTCGGCAGCGGTGAAGGCGGGTGAGCTCGATGCGGCGCTCGTCGCGCAGCCGGAGCGAGGCGCATCGAGCCGGCTGCGCTGGCAGCCGATGCTGCGCCGGGAGCTGGTGCTGGTCGCGCCGCCCGACGCGGCCGAAACCAGCATCGCGGCGCTGTTCAGGCAGTACGAGTGGATTCGCTACGACCGGGAGACCGTGACCGGCGCGTTGGCGACGCGCTACGTCAACGCGCACGTCAAGGAAAAGCGCGGCAGCTTCGAGTTCGACACGGTCGCAGCGATCGTCGCGATGGTGAGCGCGGGGCTCGGCATCTCGCTGGTGCAGCTGGCCGATCCGAAGCTCTGCCAGATGTATCCCGTGCGCATCGTCCGGCTCGGTCGCGGCGCGCCGGCGCTGCAGCTGTCGCTGGTCACGCGCAAGGCCGATGACGACGATCGGGCGTTGGGCGCACTTCGCGACGCGATGACTTCGGTCTGCGCCGACGCGCAACGCCATCGAACGGCGAGCGGGGTCTGAAAGCCGCCGCTCCGATAATCGCTTTTCAGGAGACAACACATGATTTCACGAACAATCCGCAGAACTTTCGCGCTCTGCGCCATCGCACCGTTTGCCCTCGGTGCCGGTATCGCCGGGGCGCAGGACTATCCATCCAAACCGATCCGGCTCATCGTCGGCTATCCGCCCGGCGGCGGCATCGACTTCGCCGCCCGCACAGTGCAAATGCCGCTGCAGGAAGCGCTCAAGACCAACATCGTCATCGACTACAAGCCCGGCGCGAGCGGCATGATCGCCGCGACGGAGCTCACCCGCGCGGCGCCGGACGGATACACGCTGCTCATGGCGAACACCGGTCCGTTCGCCATCGCGCCTTATCTGCAGTCCAAGCCGCCTTACGACCCTGTCCGGCAATTCACCTACATCGGCCAGATCAGCCAGGGCAGCTACATCGCCGTGACACGGCCCGACCATCCTTCCTCGGACCTGCGCCAGTTCGTCTCCTGGGCCAAGACGCAGCCGGGCAAGGTCAACTTCGCGTCGGGCGGCGCCGGAACCTCGACGCATTTGAACGGCGAGCTGATGAACCAGGTCACCGGTCTGGACATGACGCATGTGCCGTACAAAGGCAGTGCGCCGGCGATGCAGGAACTGATCGGTGGCCAGACGCAGATATTGATCGATGCAGGCAGCGTGGTGCTGCCGCAGATCAAGGGCGGAAAGCTCAAGGCGCTCGCAGTCACCGGGCCGCAGCGCGATCCGCAGCTGCCCGACGTGCCCACGGTGCGCGAGCTTGGCATCGGTGGCATGGAAGCCGTGGGTTTTCAGGGGCTGGTCGGGCCTGCCGGCATGCCGAAGGCGGTTGTCCAGCGGCTTTCGGCCGAACTGGCGAAGGTGCTGGCTCAGCCCGACATCAAGGCGAAGTTCGCCGCTGCCGGCGCCGAAGTCCACTCGCAAGGACCTCAAGGCTTTTCGGCTTTCGTCAAAAGCGACAACGAAAAGTGGGCGAAGCTGATTCGCGAACGCAAGCTGCAACTCGACTGACGAAGCTTTCGCCACGGTCGTCCGACGACCGTGGCACAGTCGCATCCTTCATCATTCTTTCAAGAGTTCACATGCCAAAAGCCTATTGGGTCAGTGTCTACAGCGCCGTCAACGATCCCGAAAAACTCGCTGCTTATGCAAAGCTGGCCGGGCCGGCGCTCACGGCGAACGGCGGACGTTTCCTCGCGCGCGGCGAGCCGGCCAAGGTCTATGAAAAGGGCCAGATGCAGCGCACCGTGCTGCTCGAATTCGACAGCGTAGAGCAGGCGATGGCCGCGCACGACAGCCCGGCGTATCAGGAGGCGCTGGCGGCGTTGGGCGACGGCGCCGATCGGGAAATTCGTATTCTTGCGGGCGCGTGATCGCTGACGGGGCCATCGTCGGTCAAACGACATCCTCCGGTCCCGGCACGATTCGGTCGTACCGCCCCATCGCTTCGGGCTCGATGCCCAGCCACCGCGCAACCTGCGCCGGCTCGGTGCCGCGGCGCAACTGGCGGATTGCGAAGGTGTGGCGAAGGCGAAAAGATCCGCCTTCTGCGTTCTCGATCCCGGCTTCTTCGAGTACGGCGCGCGACGCGCGGTATTGAGAGTCCTTGCTCCACGGCTTGCCGGTCCGCGTGGAGGGAAAGAGGTGCTCGCCCGGGATATGCGCTTCGGCGCGAACCTGCAGCCAGTATTGAAGGAGTTCTCCCGCCCACGGCGCCACCGGCGTCTCGCGCGCCGGCGAATTGCCGTTGCCGGGCACGGCAAGTTTCCAGGGACGCGCCTGCACCCGGCCGCCTTGAACGGTCGGCGATGCAAGCGTCAGCGCCCGAACGTCTCCGGGTGAAAGGCCGGCACCGAGTTGCAGCGCGACGGAAACCCTGTTGCGCACATCCTGCCAGGTCATCGCCGCTTGGCTGTCGCGCCGAGCCGATGAGACGCCAGGTCGAGGCCGTGCCGACGACAGAAACGTGATCAGCGTTTTTGCTTCGGCGACGGTGAGCGATTCAGGCAGGGGATCGGCCGTGGCTGCCTCCGAATAGCGAACGCGCGGGTTCTCGGCGAGCCAATGCGACGCGGCAAAGTTGGTGCGGTGGCCAGCCTCGCTGGCATGGTGCATCAGCACGCGGTCGATTAGCCGCATCAGCCGCAGCGCGTGGCGGGGCGAGAGCGAAAGGTCCGAGCTTTTCACGCCGTAGCGCGCTGCCTGGAACGCCTGGAGATCCAGCGCGTTCACGGATGCCAACGTCACAGGAGGCTTTTGACTCAAACACCACGCGGTGAAGGCGCCCCACATGTCGCGGTAGACCTGGACGGAGCCGGGCTCGCGCAGGAGGCCGGTGGACCGCCTGTGGGCGACCCATTGCTCGAAGGCCGCCTGGTGATCCGGGATTTCGGGATCATCGAAGAGGGAGAGATTTTCCATAAATACACTAACGGCAAACCGGCTATTGTTATTGAGAATTAAGTGTTTCCTCGAGAACAGTGCATTTAAAGCCAATTTCTCAAATAGTCATTATTTGAATCGGTCTGCCGTTAGTGTATTTATTAACTGAGTTGTTTCTTAGGTACGGACAGGCCGCGCTAGGCAAGGGTCAAGAGCCTGGCCATTGATGTTGACTAAGCAACGCGAGACGCGAAGCAATACAGGGGGCAGGGCGCTGCAACAGCTTGGAGTGGGCGCGCACAAGGTAGAGCCTGCAATGGCAGCGACTGTCCCTGAATCGACGCTGGCTATCTATTGGGATACCACGCGGCAACAACGCGCTGCGGCGATCGATCTCTCTGAGGCAACGCTTCGTCGTTCAGGGATTCGTGAAGAACCGGAAGCCGATCAGCAAGCCGCCTATGCCAGCAGCAACGCAGGCCATGGCGCCCAAAGTCATCAGGACGATGCCAATGGTTCTGGATGGCTGCTGATCCGGGGTCGTGGAATCGGGGGACGTCAACTTGTTGGAATGACGGTCGTCGGTTCCGTCCTTGAGGTCGGACGGCTTGGGCGTTACTTGGTTCATGCCGAATCGTAAGGTAGGTACGGTGAGCTCATTCGCACGTCGACTACTTTTATACAATGTATATTATGTTAAATCACTGGTGTGTTAAGGCCTGCAGAGTATCCAGATCCCCCTGCACGCTCTCATGAGCCTGCGCACAGGCTCAGCCCCACCACCGACTACTTGGCGCCTGCAGAAGCGCCACCACCCGCCGCCAGCTTCTCCGCTGCAGCAAGGTGCGCGCGCAGTTTCGGCAACGTCTTGGCTGCGAAGTCTTTCACCTGCGGATCCTTACCCTTGGCGACCGCTGCTTCGAACAGCTTGATGTCGGCCTGGTGATCGTCGAGGCCGACGATCTTGATGTACTTCTCATCGAACTCGGCCGGCGACGCCTTCGAGAGCATGTTGAGGTCGGCCTTCTTTCCGTCGGGCATGTCCAGCGGCAAACGCAGCGGTTTGGCGACGGCAATGGTCTTCAAGGTTTCGCTCGCGGCTGTATGGTCCTTGACCAGCATCGCCGCGTAGCGCTTGACTTCGGCGTTCTGGGATTTCACGGCCGCCATCTTGGATGCCTCGATCTCGAACAGCCCGCCGCCGGCCGCCTTGATCATGAATTCCCTGTCGTCGTCGGAGAGTGACTTGCTTGCCATCACGTCCTTGCCGCCGGTCGCGCTGGCCTGCGCCAAAGCGCCTGTCGTCGACACACTTGCCATGGCGGCGACGAAAAGCACGGATAAGTGTTTGTGTTTTTTCAATTGAGTCTTTCTGAT